>JAGDMY010000035.1 GCA_017860765.1 Chloroflexota bacterium
GTTGGAGGTTTGGGCTCGCTGGCAGAGATCTGGCTTAGACGCCGCGACCGCATTTTCAATATGCGCGCCCGTCTGGCTGAACAAGCCGGCGCCGTGCGGTCTCAGACCGATTTCCTGGCAGATAGAATGCGCAAGGTTAAAGCTCAATGCCGGCTGATGAATACCGGCGCAGAAGAGTCTCTGGGACAGATTTGCGAGCAGGAACTGGCTTTTGCCGAGCAGGCAGGCACTGATCTTGCCTTGCCTGATCTGGAAGGGAAAGTAGACCTTTTCCAGGAGTTAAAAGGCAAACTGAGCGCTGCTTTGACAGAGAGCGATGCCAAACTCTCGCAATACTATGACGAAGACCGGCAAAAGTACAATGATTATTTGATTTTAGCCCGCAAATATGGATTTGCCCTCGGTGAGGCCGTCCAGGGGCCGGACTTTTCGCAATTGAACTCCATGGACTATGACCGGGTGCTGGAACTGCAGATAGCCCTGAACGCCCGTTATCAGGCCTCGGCCCGGCTGCTGGCTGAAGGCATTGCCAAACTCCAGGAAAGGCTTTATAGCGAGGTTGACCCGGAATTTAAACGCAGCGGTATTGATATCGCCAGGGATTACTTCTCGCAGGAGCGTTATAGCGAGGCCCTTCAGGAGTTCTTTCAGGAGCTGGGCGATATTGAAAAAATCCTCTTAGAGGCTTTGGGAGGCCTGGAGAAAGAAGTCGCGGGCGTATCGGGCGGTTTAAGAGAAATTATTTCCGGCATCCTTTTGCCCACGGCGCTTAATCTAGGCGATGTGAAAGACGCCAATTTCTACAAAGAAGTCATTGGCAGGATTGATAAATTGTCTCAACCCCCTGGTGAGATTGAAGTGCTGCCCGCTCTGATGCTGGCGGTCTCCAGGTTGGGCGAGCTCGGCGAAGTTATGGCGGGCCTGAGCTCGAGGCTGGGCGAAAAGATGGGTGAACAGGAGGATAGCATCCGCGACCGGACACCGCACGGATTTAGCTGGGGAGTGGATCAGGAGATCATCAAGCGGATGCATGAAATCTCGCCGACCTTTCTTAAGACCTCCAATCCCATCAATATCAGTAAACGCCTGTCTTTGATGAAAGATGGGCTAGCGGCTATAGAACCTGCGGCGCGCGCCGTCAAGGATTACTCTGTGGCCCATGAGCTGCTGATTAACTTCAGCAACATAGAGCACCTGGTTGAGGAGAGAATCAGCGAAGAAGGCATGGTCGGTGTTGATGATCTTCCCGTGAAACGGCGATATGCGCGCGATTACCTCAAGCTATATTGTTTGAAGCACCCGGCGCAGGTCAGCCTGGAATCAGATACCGGAAGGCTCGTGCGAATCCCTGAAAAAACTGGCCAGTGAAATGGGAAGGCTAAAATGACAGGCAAAATGGAAGAGATGGCAGTTAAAGCTAAAATTCGCCGCTGGCGCCATGTCCGCTCGGGCTGGCTGGTGTTCAGGCCCGACCAGATGGCGGTCTACCGGTGCAAGTTCCTATCCGGTCTGGAAGAGGTAAAGGCCTTCGATAATGGCAGCCTGGTTGGGTCTGAACCGGATACCGCCTCCAACAGCCTGCGGATAGTATTTAAAAGCCCTCAAGAGGACCTGACGGAAGAGGAGCTGTTCACGTTTGCCGGTGAGAGTCACTTTAAAACGGCCAGCGCGGCCCTGGCAGGCCTGCAAAAAGAGGCGGAAGAAAGGAAAAGGCGGCAGGAAGAGGAATCTGCCCGGCTGGAAAAGGAAGAGCAGGAGCGCCAGCGTCTCACCCGTGAGGCTTTTGCCAAAGAGGTCTGGGAAATATCTGAGATCCTGTGGTCAATAGCCAGAGCGGACTATTATATGGTCTACGCCGTTATGACAGCTGACTGGGAAGAGGCCAGAAAGCACTATTCGACCCTCTGGCAGCAGTCTGATAGGCTGAAAATTATCGAATCAATCGATCTGGCGGCAAGTTTGAACGAGCTTGATACCGCCGTCAGTTCGCGTAATGGTCAGGAGGTCATCCGGAGGGCAGGTGACCTTATCAAATGTTTGTCAGACCAGATCAGGCAAAACGGGACAACCTGGTCCAGGT
The DNA here is from genome assembly GCA_017860765.1 of Chloroflexota bacterium. The sequence goes on from JAGDMY010000035.1 coordinate 2,081, forward strand.
GGGAGAATGATAAAAACATACTCTTCGGCGTATACCCAAACCGCCGCCATTTGCCCTATTTCCTGCTTTTCGCGGCGTGTCAGTATGAGGCCCTCCTTAGTGCCCGGATTGAGGACTGGACAGGCGTGAATGCCGCTTTAAGGCTGCTCAGGTCGTCCAGCCCTATTATCCACCGCTGCTTTGAGACCGATTTCGATAGTTTGTTAGATGCCACGAGCAGCGCCACAGCGGCCAGAAACACGGGCTTAATTGCCGACCTGGCAGGGCGCCTGGAAGGCGCTGCATCAGCTTCCTTCAAGTCCAGACCCTTCAGATTCGAGGCATCTGCAGAACGAGCGGAGGAAGAGAACCATGTTGTTGTGTCCCAATAATCATGAAAACCTGGATGGGTTGAGTCACTGCCGGGTCTGCGGATTGCCCCTTCACGACCTGGGTGCGGAGTTCGCCTCTCTCGCGGAAGGCCTCTCCCTGCGTTGCGAGATGGGGCGCCGGGCTGCAGGAAAGTTGCTGGTCGGCCTGGGGACTGTAGGCGCCGGTCTAATTGAGACCTGCCAGGCGCAGTATGGTGACAGCAATCCGGAGTGCTCCTATGTGGCAGTAGACACGGCCGAAACCTCCCCGCTAAATGGGTCCGGCCCCATACTGCGGCTGAAAATTGGTAGTTCTGACCCGGGCGCCGGAACCTTCTGTGGTGTGGGAGAAGAAGTGACAAGAGACGACCCGCACCTGCTGCCGGTGTTCAGAAGGGCAGGTTTAAACCACCAGGATGAAAATCAGGTAGCCTTCTTTATAGCAGGGGTGGGAGGAGGAATCGGGAGCGCTGCCTCAGTATTGATTGAGAAGGCCCGTCGCTTAAACCCGGACTTTCATGCCGTGGCGCTGATAGTCGTTCCCGGGTTGGATGAGTCATTCCACAACCAGCTGAACGCATGCTATGCACTGTCCCGTTTGCTTGACAATGGCGGCAGGCAAGCCGCTGATACGGTCATCGCTCTGCAATACGACAGAATAAAGAGACTGCGAGGCGTGGGCGCTGGCGGTCAGGAACTAGCCGGCGACGGGCTGCTGTCAGCCTTGACTGATTTGCTCCTGAAAAACCTTTCTTCCCAGTATATTACCGAAATTGTGCGTATCAACCGCTCGGCAGCGGTGAATCTGGTAGTCCCCTGTCTGGCTCTCGGTCGCAGCCTGGAAATTTTCGCCAGCCTGAACAATATTCTGGAAAGCGCCGTTAGCTGTTCTGCGAATCGGCTTTCGCCACCTGCTGTGCTTACCTGCCACCTGCTGCTCAGGGTTCCCCTGAACCGGGCTTCTGACTTCGGTGAAGAAGCGGTCAACGAGCAGTTGTGGTCGTTGGTCAGGAACCATTTCCCCGGGGTGAAAGCGGTGTCGCAAGCCATAACTTATAGCGACGAGCAGCACGACAGAATCGATGCCTGTATCCTTCTGGGCGGCGGCTCGGCTGCCAGCGCACTGTTTGCCGATGACAGCCATCTCGCCGATTTCCAGGAGGAGCTGGAAAGGCAAAGCAGCCGTCAGCCCTGCGGTCTAAATCAGGAGACCCTGAAGCTGGTCTCGGATACGCTGGCCCAATATGACCTGGCGCTGGACGGATTGAGGGAAGAGCGCAAGACGAAAAAGATAAGAACGCGGTCGGCCCGTCGGCATGGATAGAATCCGGGACTTTTTTTGCTGCTTCCAGCTCAACGATAAACCGGCATAAAAGTAGTGGTGTCAGAAGTCTTAAACGTTGACATTGATTCCTCTATGTTTTATGATTGAGTTCCAAATTGGCAAGTCGCAGAAATTTATTCGTGGATTGAAAAAGGCAGGTGAGCAGATGGTAGAAATCAAGACCCTCAAGATTGAACCGGGAGAAAGCCAGATTATCCTGGGACAAGGCCATTTCATAAAATCCGTCGAAGACCTGCATGAAGCCCTGGTCAATTCCGTGCCCGGTATAAAATTTGGCCTGGCCTTCTGTGAGTCCAGCGGTCCCTGTTTGATAAGACACAGTGGGACTGATCAGGACCTGGAGAAAGTGGCCTCAAAATACGCTTTTGACCTGGGCTGCGGTCACAGTTTTATTATTCTTATCAGGGATGCTTATCCGATCAATGTCCTGCCGAGACTCAGGGAAGTCCCGGAAGTGGTCAATTTCTTTGCCGCAACTGCCAATCCCCTCACCGTATTAATAGCTGAAAATGAACAGGGCCGCGGTATTCTGGGCGTCATTGATGGCTTGAAGCCGAAGGGCATAGAAACAGAGAAAGATATCAGCGAACGAAAGGGATTTCTGAGAAAAATAGGTTATAAATTTTAAGTTATTGTTTCAATTGTGCCGGGTCGGGGATGGCTAAAAAATGCCCCGGGTTCATTCCAGCTTACCTAACAGGGAACGCGCGATAGTGTTTTTATGAATTTCCCTGGTACCCTCAACCAGCTCGAAATGCCTGGCATCCCGATAAAATCTTTCGACCTCATTTTCGAGCATGTAGCCGTGGCCCCCCAGGATTTCGATGGCCTCATCGGCCACTTCAACTGCCACCCTGGCAGGAAACCACTTCGCCATGGATGACAGTTTGGGGTCGATCTTTCCCTCTTTATCAAACTGATAGGCGGCTTCATACACCAGCAATCTAACAGCTTCTATTTTGGTTGCCATTTCCGCCAATTTATGAGAGATCGCCTGGAATGTCCCTATTTTATGGCCAAAAGCGGACCTATTTTGGGCATAGGTAAGTGCTCGTTCAAAAGCCCCTTGAGCTAAACCTACAGCGGAAGCTCCGACTTCAACCCGGTATCCATCCAGGAATTCTATGGTATTATAGAAGCCCCGCCCTTCCTCCCCTACCAGATTGGAAAGGGGAACTCTGACATTGCTGAAGGAGACCTGGGTGGCGGCACTGGCATGCCAGCCCATTTTCTCAAATACCGAGATAGAGACTCCACTTTGTTGTGCCGGATTATCGACAATGATAGTGCTCTGACCCCGGTAGGGAGGTTTGGCCTCCGCCGCAGTCTGACAGAGCACCACCGCAAATTTGGCAATGTCAGCAAAACTGATGAAAGTCTTGGTACCGTTAATAATATATTCCGCGCCTTCTTTTTGCGCAGTAACGGATAAGGGGAAGGTGACCAGGTCGCTGCCGCGGTCCGGTTCTGTAAAACAGCCAGAAACCGGCAGTCCTTCACCGCTGCATACCGGAGGCAGATATTTTCTCTTTTGTTCCGGATCGCCGCACCTGAGGACTATTTTAGAGGCAAACATCGAGGCTGCAATGCTTACGCCAACTCCGGCACCCACCCGGCAAAGCTCCTGACATACCAGGGCCTTTTCCATAAGCCCGTATCCCCCGCCCCCATATTCTTGAGGAAAGTCTATAGTAATAAAACCCAGGTGGCTGGCTTTTTTCATCAGTTCCGTGGGAAACCTGTGGTTGCGTTCAATGTCAAGCATCAGTTCAGACGTAAATTCAGCCTCAGCGAATTCCCTGACCGCCCTTTGAATATCTTTCTGCTCCTTAGTCAGGTCGAAGTCCATAATCCTCTCCTCCTACGTATTTATATTGATAATATAAACCCCTGGGAGTAATAATTAAATACTTATCTACGCCTTTTTAACCCCCGGATTACGGGCCTTTAAGGTCCCAAAATACGTCCCAATACTTAGTTGATCGAGAAAAGATTGCCATATAATGAAATTGAACTTCGAGGAGACAGGCGGTAGTATGAAAGTTCTCAAGCTAATATTAATGACCGGTATCCTGGGGATTACGGCCTTTATGATAGACGTGAAATTGGTCCCCGTTGTCTACTTTTATTTGCAAAAACTCGGGATAATTTAGAAGCGTTATTTAATTCGATTTGAAAAATGGGCCAGCAGGTTCTAATTTATTAGTTCCGGCTGGCCTTTTGATATAAGGTCTTATTTGCCTTTTGGTGTCTTTATTATGGATAATAGTATGAGAAAGATAGGCAATTAGTAATGAGAGCTGATAAATACAGCGGACAACTTTATGAGGATTTTTGGGACTGGCTGCGCACTTACCCTGTCTGGATTTTAAGTTTATTCTTCGCGTATGTGCGCTACCTTATGACCACCGAGGAAGTGTAAATGCTGGACCAAGACTTCATTGAGTTTGGTGAGGACCTGATTAAAAAATTAGACGCTAATCATGTCGCCGTCGATGCTGCTTTATGGGTTTATTCGCAGGAGGAAGAGGTCTGGAATTTATGGTTGTCTTTCCCCAGGCTGGTTAGAAAAGGATCGCAGCAGGCCTATAGCGAAGTATTGAAAGCTTTACTGGCAATTCCGGGTGTGAATAAGGAATTTTCCTATTACCTGGATTTGGTAACCATTGCCAAAGCCGATGACCACTTATTAAGGTTAATAAGAAATGAATTTAAAACAGGAAAGGGCATCAGCCATATTCGACTCACGGATCACTTTATCAAGGGGCAGCTGGTGAAGGATGTCCTCATTTACCGGCTGCTATAATAACCTTGAGCCCCGTAGCCATTACCACAGAGGAAGTGCTTTCCTAGCCTTCGTATATTTATATTTATCTGATGAGATATAATAGTCAATATTACGGCCGTAATTTAGTTAAATAGGGGTCGGTGCCATTATTGAGGGTAATTCCATATCCAGGGTTGGACTGATATGATTAAGCACACTTTTTTACATATACCGGGCATAGGGCCTGTCATGGAGAACCAGCTCTGGGCTGCCGGTTTCTCCACCTGGGAAGACTATTTCCAGAGGTGTCACCAGTGCACCCTGGCGCCCGCCAAGCGGGACGTGATCTCCAGGTGCCTTGAGGAATCGCTAGGGGCCCTTAATAAGGCGGAATTCAACTATTTTGAGGCCCTCCTGCCTTCAGGGGAAATGTGGCGTCTTTACGGTGAACTCCGGGGGAAGGCGGCCTTTGTGGATATCGAGACTACCGGCCTGTATGCCGGTCCCCACGCAATCACGCTGATTGGCCTGTTCAATGGTCAGGAGACCCGGGTCTTCATCCAGGGCCTGAATCTTGAAGAGTTCAAAAATGAGATCCAGAAATACCAGCTTATAGTTACTTTTAACGGTAAAAGGTTTGATATCCCTTTCATAAGATATGTGCTGGGCGATCTGCCGGCAGGCCAGGCCCATCTCGATCTCATGTACCCTTTAAGACGGCTGGGGTATCGGGGAGGACTGAAATCGATTGAGGGACAACTCGGGATCGGCCGTCAGGGGACTCTCAGGCAGGTCGATGGCTTTATGGCGGTGATCCTGTGGCGGGAGTATAAGAGGGGCAACCAGGCGGCCCTGGATACGCTTATCCGCTACAACCTGGAGGATGTGGTCAATCTTCAGTATCTGGCCGATCAGGTCTACAATAAAAACCTCGCCAGGCTACCCATACAGGTTGATTCTCTGCCTGATCCGCAGAAATTTTGCCTGGATGATATGCCCTATGATGAGGACCTGGTGGACTATCTCCTGGGACAGGTGCGCGAGAGCTGGTAAGAATGATAAGAGCGAAATCAGAGCTAAATTTCAATCTGAAGGGCTGCTCTTTCTTCTCCTGATAGGCCCTTTTTAAAGGAATTTAGTTTAGCCTTGCCTTTCGCGGTGATAAAAGTTTTTCCATCCCGAAGTTCAAGATAACCCGTCAGTTCCAATTCTTCGCGCAAGGCCATTACCATTATAGGGCTTAAGGCCGGATATATCCCTTCGATTTGCTCTTTGGAAAATTCACGGATTATTTTCTCTGCAGCGACCCCGGGTTTTTTCCAGACCTTGTCCAGGATCAGCATTTGCCTTCTAAAATAGGGAATGTTGCGGCCTTTATCGCTTAAATCAAAGGCCTCCAGCTTCATCACCACCGCGGTCCGGTAGTCAGGACAAATAATATTAATATCTTTGAAGGCGGTGCGCTCCGCCAGGGGAGGCCATTTAAAGGCCTCAGTACCAACCAGATTGGCCATATGATATTTGGATTCAGCATAGGTTTGCAGAACATTTCTGAATCCCAGGCCGTCATACTTCTTGAGATCGGGGTCCTCCAGGCTCACCGGAGCATACAGGAACGGATAATAATAAAGATAGTCTCTGTATCTGGGTCCGGCCGAATGCAGTTCCATCATCCTGGGCACCACTGTGATTGCCAGGCTGGGACAGATCGTCCCGTGGAAGCTCGCCCCATCAAAAATGAATTCATCACCCAGGCGGTGCTGGTGGTGGCAGGGATACTTCTCCTTGTCCCCCAGAAAATCAACGACCGCCGCTTTAACTTTAAACAAGGGAATCTCCTCCTTTTAGGTTAAGCTGCCAGGCTATGTCTTCCATTCCCAGGGTCTTGAGGGTATCTGCTCCGGGTATTCCGGTATCCTCATCCCAGCCTCTCATCCGGTAGTACTCCTTCAAGAGGGCCGTGAATTTATTGCGGTCCAGGACCTTGCCGATCGCGTTGACCACTTCCCGGTCTCCTCCGGGAATTATCAGCGGTCGACCAAAATGGTCAACCTGCAGCGGTTCAGTGAAGTTGTATTCCGGCGGATAATCAGCCCCGGGGGTTTGGCGGCCTTCCTTTAATAGAATCGCTCTTTGCAGATTAAAAACTGCGTCTGCGTAGCGCTCAAGCTTGTCGCCCGGAATCCCTGTCACCGCCGTGAATATTTGCTTTTCCAGATTGGGATCGCCCACATGGTTGGCAGTATTGAAGGAATACATGATCGGCCAGGCAAAGTCGCAGAGGCCGAGGCTGTCCTTAAGATAGGTCCGGTCCTGTATTATTTTGGCTGCCAGGGCCTTGCCTTCATAACTGGAAACATCCCCGGCTTGCCGACTGCCCCAGAATACCTCGGCAACCTCCCGGAAAACTGCGGTACTGACTGGAGTGAGATCCGGTTGCATCTGGCGCATTAGCCAGGCCGTCCACAGAAACGCGGTTTCGTGAAGCAGAGGCTGATGTACTCTGGGCTCCATGGGATTGATGATCCCGTAGGCTATGAAAGCCCGGGCCGGAGTATGCGAAAATTGACCGATCGGTGTTACATCCTGGCCGACCATTGACCGGGCCTGGTCTGAAACCCCATCCATAGCCCTGACGACTCCCTCGGCCAGCAGGTTGCCAAAACCCTCTCGATAGGCGATAGAATGCAACAGTTTTTCTAAAAATTCGCGGGTCCCGATTTGAGATAGCGGTAGACCTGTCTCCCTGTCAGTCAGAGCCCCAGACTTGTGACACGCGTACAGCCACTTAATCATGCTGTCCAGCTCAAAGGTACACAGGGAATAGTCGTTAGCCCGCGCCGGTGCGGAAAAGAAGGTCTCCACGGGTTCATCTTCTCTTTCATAAAGCCAGGGCAGGTAATACTCTTGAGACTGGCATTTGCGGTAACCCGTAGCTCCGTGGCTATACCGGTATAGTCCGCGGATGCATTCCATGCCGCACTGATAACAGC
>JAGDMY010000229.1 GCA_017860765.1 Chloroflexota bacterium
CCAAATACGATGATTACGATGTCCCTTAATGCCGCATTCTCCATGCCAATTCGCTCCGCATTACTTCCTTATTTAATATTCTACTTCAACCACCATAAAAATTCTTCCACCAGCTTGGCTTCCCGCGGTAATCCCGGACCCTGAGAAAAAATCCCGGTATTGACAACATGTGATATCACATACTATTATGTAGTACAAGGAGGACCTCAGGGTGTCGAGCCAGAGATTAATCGGGGCCAGCGAAGTCGCCAAAATCGCGAAAATATCCATTCACTCTCTAAGAGACTACCGGAAGCGCGGGCTGATAGCGGTGGCCGCTAAACAGGGTAACAAGGACCTGTATGAGAAAGCCGATGTGGTAAGACGTTTTGCTTTTATCAGAGAAAAACGCAAGCAGGGATTTTCTCTGTCTCAGATATCCCGGGCCATTTTGAAAGAACCCGATGTTGTGATCGACATCCCCGGTCCAGGAGAACCTGACGCTGGGCTGAGCGATCAAGAACGCCTGCATGGCTTCCTGGCCGAGCTCTATCGGAACGCCGGTCCTGAAACTAAGGCCTATGTTGGCCAGCTCTGCCAGAAATGGAACATCCGTTTCCTGGACGAGAGTCCTTAATAGTGAGCGTTGAAAAAAGGAGGCGAACTAAATGAGCAGTGAACAATGGACCAAGTTTGGACTGGGGGTGCTGGCAGGGGCAGCGGTAGGCGGAGTAATAGCCCTGCTTTACGCGCCCAAATCCGGCAAGGAAACGCGCGCCTTGATCCGCACCAAGAGCGGCGAGTATTATGATGTATTCAAGCGTAAAATGGGCGACGTCAGACACACTGTAGGTGACAAGATAGCCGGTAATGTAAATTAAACCTGCGGCGACATATCGTCCCTGTTCAGTTCATCTGGATCGGGTCGCGAATCACCCTATGACATGAGCCTACCATCCCGGGTTGTGACCTTTAAGCAGCCTTAATATAAGTCAAGGCGGCCTACTTAATAGGCTACTGTAAACCGCTCGCGAATATGCTGCGGATGTTCAAGTTCATCGAGCATCGCCGCGGCATAATCCTGAGTTGAGATTTTGCTCTTGCCCCCGGCGCTCTTAAGCACCTGGTCTTTGCCAACCCTGTAATGTCCTGTCCTTTCCCCGGTCTCAATTGTCTCCGCCGGACTTAAAAAAGTCCACTCCAGCTCATCCTCTTTGCGGAGCATATAGAGAGTCTCCCGGGTTGCCAGTATGCCGCCTTTAATTTGGTCCGGGAGCTTAATCGTATCAATGAGCTGCACCCCGGGAGCCACTTCCAGGCTTCCCGCCCCACCCACCACCAGCAGCCTCTTAATTCCCGCTTTTTTTACGCCGTCTATGATGGCCCTGGCACCCCTGATATGTTCTTCGTAAATATCCGTGTTATTCCGGCCGGGGCTATAGGCACTTATGACGGCATCGTGGCCGCTGACGAGTCTATCAACCGGGTCCTTAAGGACATCCGCTTTTACCACGGTCAGATGGGGGTCTTTGACCTTTATTTTTTCGGGGTGGCGGACCAGGGCTGTCACCTGGTGCCCCCTGGCCAGAGCCTCATCGCGAATAAATGCTCCAATAAATCCACTGGCCCCGATTATGGCTATCCTCATAACACCAAGCCTCCTTCAGCAGATTTGCCTAGCCCATATTATACAACACCGATTTCATCTTCACATTATGGCGGCCATTGGTGGCCACTGTCGCACTTTTTCACCTCGTGAGTTATTGAGAAGGGTTGACCTGTCCGTTTATAATACTATCAATGTCAACTCTTATTGGCGAGGTATATTAAATGGCTATAGAATCTGGCAATGAAAAGGGAATAGAAACCAGGAAGACTGTCTGCTGGCCTTCCCCTGGCTGCGGCGGATGCAATTTGCTGGTGCAGGTCAAGGATGACAGGATAGTCGGTATGCGGGGCAACCCTGATGCTCCCACCAGAGGTTTTGTGTGCCGGGAGAGGTTTCCCCACCTGGTAAAATGGCTGGACCACCCGGGCCAGCTTACCCATCCTTTAAAACGGACCGGAGAGCGTGGGGAAAACCAATGGCAGAGGGTCTCCTGGGACCAGGCGCTGGATGAGATAGCCGAAAAATTGAAGCAGCTGAAGGCGCAATACGGTGCGGAAAGCCTGGCCCTGGCCGAGGGGACCTACCGGAGCGATATTTACGGCATCCGCAGCCGCTTTATGAACCTCTTTGGCAACCCGGGCAACATCGGCTGTACCGGTTCGGCCTGCTATTGCAATCGCATAGCCATGCAAATTGCCCTGGGCGGAGCTCCTACCGGCACGGGACCGATTGGGTCCAGTGAGTCCTGGAAAAGAAACGGCTGCTTTGTCTACTGCGGCACCAATATACCGGGAGCGCGGCCGGAGGGCTGGAATAAAATCCAGAAGCAGCTCCAGAAGGGCCAGCAGAAGGTCATAGTCATCGACCCCAGAAGGACAAGGCTGGTTGATAAAGCCGACCTGTGGCTGCAGATCCGGCCTGGAACGGATGCCGCCCTGCTGCTGGCCTGGCTGAACATTATCATCGGAGAAGGCCTCTGCGACCGGGCTTTTGTGGACCGGTGGACCCATGGCTTCGCCCGGTTGAAAGAGCGGGCCGCGGAATATACGCCGGAGCGGGTCGCTGAGATCACCTGGATTCCGGTGGAGAAGATCAGGGAGTCCGCCCATATGTATGCCTCGAACAAGCCGTCCAGCATCATTCTGGGACTGGCCACGGATGAATTCGGTCTCAATGGCCTGCGCGTAGAACAGGCCAGGCTGTGCCTGCAGGCAGTGTCGGGCAATATGGCGATGCTGGTTTCCGAGAGGCCCCTGGGACCGGGCCCGATTATCAACGGGGAAATCGGGGTGAGGGACGCCATGCTGCAGCTGGAGGAAAAATGTACCCCGGAACAGAGAAAGAAGCAGATAGGCAGCGACCGGTTTAAGATCATGATGTGGCCGGCCTATGAAATAACCGGCAAAATCTATAAGGAAACCTATGGCCTGTCCCAGTGTATGAGCGGCCATAATTTTCTGGCCCACCAGCCGCTGATATGGCGCAGTATCCTCACCGGCAGACCTTACCCCATCAGAGCCCTGATAACCTGGACCAGCAATCCCCTGCTCAATGCCGCCAATACCAGGATGGTCTATAAGGCCTTGAAAAGCCCGAACCTGGAACTCCACGTAGTTGCCGAGCATTTCATGACACCGACGGCCCTGCTGGCAGACTACGTTTTGCCTATAGCCAGTAAATTTGAAAAGCCGCTGTGCAGCACCTTTGAAGACTTTGCTCCGACGCTGGCCTGCGGGGAGCAGGCCATCCAGCCCCTGGGAGAGCGCCGTACGGATTATGACTTCTTCCGTGAGTTAGCCATCAGACTGGGCATGCAGGAGTACTTCCCCTGGAAGAATGAAGCCGAACTGCATGAATATAGACTGAAGCCTCTGGGAATTACCTTTAAAGAGGCCGCCACACAAAAATATAA
>JAGDMY010000230.1 GCA_017860765.1 Chloroflexota bacterium
ACTATAACCAGCGAGGCGGTCACAATGCCGCTCTCCACAGCAAGCTGCAGAAAGCGGCTGGGATTAAGGTTGACCGGGATCAGGTAGTAGCCACTATCATGGAGTGGGGAGGCTACCGGGCTAACCAGGACGTAGTCACAGCCTGGGCTGACAATTGTTCCGACGCCATGGATTGGCTCATAGACATGGCCGAAAAATCAGGTATTAAAGTGATATTGGAGCCCACCACCAAGGACTGGTATTTCCCGAACTATCCCACCATCCACGCCTTCCGTCCCCGGCATCAGGAAACCCTGGCCGAGATGTTGATCGCCAACTGCAAAGCCAGGGGTGTAGAATTCCATTTCAATAGCCCGGCGGTTCAATTAATCCGGGAGGACAAAGGCCGGGTGACTGGCGTCATTGCGAAAGACCCGGAAAACGGCTATGCCCGGTTCGATGCCCATAAGGGAGTGATAATCTGCACCGGTGACTATGGCAATGATAAAGAGATGGTAAAAAAATATTGCTGGCCTATCATTTCACAACTTCAATCTGAGTATACCTATACGGTAAAAAGCCGCCAGATTATCAACACTGGAGATGGGCACAAGATGGGGATATGGATCGGCGCCGCCATTGATGATCCTCCTCATTGCGCTCTGCTTTTTGATTGGTCAAGCTGGGCCGGCTGGGACTCACCTTATGTGGGACTCTTTCTTTTGGGTCGGCAGCCCTGGCTGCATGTGAATAATTTATGGCACCCCGAGCAGTTTGAATCCGAGATCAAACAGGGTCATGTGCTGGTAGCCGGGAGTCTGGAGGAGCTGGCCCAGAAGATGGAGATACCAGTCGATACCTTCAAAGCTACGGTGGCCCGGTATAATGAACTGGCCAGGCTGGGGAAGGACCTGGACTATGGCAAGCATCCTGACCGGTTGACGACCCTGGAAAAGCCTCCCTTCTATACCTGCAAGATGGATGCCCGCTATCTGGTAATCCTGGCTGGCTTACAGATTAATACCCGGATGCAGGTGCTGGATACTGAGGGGAAAGTGATCCCCGGCTTGTATGCGGCGGGAAACGCCTCCGGGTCCTTCTTTGCCTACCAGTATCCTACCACCGTTCCAGGCGCCACCCATAGTCGAGCTTTTACCTTTGGTCGCCTGGCGGGAAGGAATGCGGCCCTGGGCCTGTCCTAGGTTTTTAATCGCTGTGAACTGGTATTACCGGGAACAAGCGGAATACTTCGGATATCAAGAATACGGTTGATAGCAGGTTTATGGAGGTGAGATACTGTAATGGATATTGTGGGCGCGCTGGAAAAAATCGTCGGACCGAAAAGAGTAACCACCTCGGAGCCCGTTCGGGACGCATACAGCTTCAACTTTGCTCTGGGTAAGTCTTTTCCCCTCAAGCCGGATATCATCGTTATGCCGGAGACTGTGGAACATGTTTCCCAGATCTTAAAAGCCGCCAACCAGTACAGAGTGCCAGTTACTCCCAAGGGGGCCATCGGACTGACCGGGTGTGCGGGACCTCGCAAAGGCGGGATCCTGCTCGATATGGCCCTCATGGACAAGATCTTGTCCATCGATGTCAAGAATATGAAAGCGATAGCTGAAGGCGGCTGCAGCTATTATAAGCTCACGCAGGAACTATATAAACAAGGATTGATGTTGCCCATGCCGGTCTGGTACGCCGGGGCCAGCGTGGCGGCTTCCGCCATTCTCCCTTCCAACGGTATGGGTAAGACCCGGTATGGGGTCGATACAGATCTGGTCGAAGGCTTTGAGGTAGTCCTGCCGGACGGCGAAATCATCCGGGTCGGCTCGATGGCCTACGCCGATACCGACTTCGGTCCCTTTTATCGTTTCATCAATGGCCCGGACCTGGTCGGATTGTTTACCAAGTCCACCGGAATTTTCGGAATTATCACCAAGGTTGCTCATTACTGTTTGCGGCTCCCGAAGTATTGGTCCTTCCATGCCTATGCCTTCCCCCGTGAATCAATACAGGACCTTACCGATGTCCTGATCGATTCCACTGCCATGGAGGTATTTGATGCCCATGTCAACGACAAGTGGAGATGGATGCGGGAACAGCGGAAAATAGAACCGGAGAATTATCATTTTACACTCACCTATGCGTTAAATGGTTTTAACCGGAAGGAGCTCGAGGGTAGAGAGGAGAGCGTGGAACAGATCTGCCGGGACCGCGGGGGCACCTATATACCCGGTTTTGGCGAATATTTCCATATCCAATGGCCCAGTGCGTCCTATTATTTCGCCACCCAGTATTCCCCTAAATTGACTCCCCCTCCACCCAACGGGGTCAAGACTCTCGGGGCTTTTCATGAACTGGATGAGCACATTTATCCCACCTCGCATTTTCCCGAGGTCTATAACAAAATAGAGGAAGTTTTGCAGAAATACGGCGTCTGGGACCATCTTCCGATCAAACCGGTCTTTGATGGCTACCCGATCAAGCGCCTGATTATCGCCTCCCAGACCTGGGTCCGCGTCAACGACCATGACCCTTACTGGATCAAGCAATTTCAGGACGCTCAGGCTGAAATGAGAAATTGGTTCGTTCACAAGGGCGGACTATATCAGCAGCGAATGCCGCCGCTTTTAATGCCTGAATATGTTTGGGACGTCCAGATGGGAGCGTTCAATCTCACCAGAAGCATTAAGGAAAAGCTGGACCCCCATAATATCCTGAGTCCCGGTCTATATGATTTCATGGAGAGTGCCAGATGAGACCCTTAAAGAAAACGGATTTAAAAAAATTTGCCGAGAACTATTCCCTGTGCATGCACTGCGCTTCCTGCTACTATAACGGACCTTTTATACCGCACAACTGGCTGGGTCTCCCGCCTCCGGAATGGACAATACCAGTTCATAAATGTCCCTCTTACGAATATTTCAAATTCCGCGGCTATACCCCGATGGGCAGGGCCAATCTGGGGGTAGTCTATTTTGATAAAAAAGATTATCCGATCACGGAAGAACTTCTGCATATGGTTTATACCTGCGCCAGTTGCGCCATGTGCTCGGAAATTTGCACGGTCTATATGCCTCATAAGGTTACCCTGGCCATCAGGGAAGAACTGGTACGCCGGGGCGGGAAGCCGCCGCAGGGCCTGGTCAAGATCGACGCCAATATCGAACGATTCAATAATATGTTTGGCCTCAAATCGGCGTCAAAGGTATTAAAGGGTCTGCCCACTGCCGGGGAAGATGTATATTTTGCTGGCTGCACTGCCCGCTACCGGAAGCCGGAAGTTGTTAAAGCCACCGTGGCGATCTTGAAAGCCGCTGGCATCAATATCGCCAGCCTGGGAGAAAACGAAAAGTGCTGTGGCTTCATACCTGGCCATGATGGCAATACCGATCTCCTCGAAGATAAAGCGGTCCAGAATTGCGAGGCTCTCCGGAAAGCTGGAGCCAGGCGAGTCATCCTTTCCTGCGCTCACTGCTACAACAATTTCAGGGTTGACTACCCTCAAATCGTCGGCCAGCTTCCTTTCGAAGTAGTGCATGTTTCCGAGATTTTTGCCAGGCTAATCGATGAGAAAAAAATCAATTTCAAGACAGCTATCCACAAAAAAATAACCTACCACGATCCCTGCTATTTGGGGAGGCTGAGTAAGGTCTATGATGAACCCCGCCGGGTGTTGCAAAGCATCCCCGGGATCAGCCTGGTGGAAATGGAACGCAGTCGACGCTGGTCCTATTGCTGCGGATCGGGCTCTAAGATAACATCCAATTGTTATCCTGATTTTGCTGCCGTTAACACCCGGGAACGGCTATTGGAAGAAAAACAGACTGCGGGAACGGTGGTGACAGGCTGTACTACTTGCTATTCTCACATGCATCAAGCGGTGAAGAAAGAAGGTCTGGAATTGGAAGTCTATGACCTGCCCCTCATCGTCGCTGAGGCCATGGGCCTCCAGTTTTGAGTTTATTCTGGTTTATAAACTTCTCAAGCTGATGCCTTATCCGGCACCCGGA
>JAGDMY010000231.1 GCA_017860765.1 Chloroflexota bacterium
GGTAACATGGGGTACCAGATGTACCATAATCGTATTGGCACTCAGGCTAAAGCAAAAGAACAGGAGAAGCATTAGCCAGAATTGATGAGTATTCAAAGCTTCCCTAACTGATATTGCTTTCGCTTTCGCTTTGAATTTTTCTGCTTCTGAATTGTCAGCCCCATAAGGCATTTGGTCTATCTGAGATGGATCGCGCTTCAAAAATTGGGATGAAACAAGGACCACCACCAGGAAGATACCGCCCAGAACCATATAGGAAATCCGCCAGCCATAGCTCAGTATTAACCAGTTGGCGATAGGAGGCATAATAATACCGCCAAAACCGGATCCGGTCATTAAGACGCCGGTCATGACGGTCCTTCTTTTAACAAACCATCTTGAGACAGTCGACATTAATGGAACAGGAAGGCCCAATCCTGCTCCAACTAATAACCCGTAGTAAACGTATATTTGCCACGTATCATGTATCTGAGACATGAGAATGCAACCCAGGCCAAAGAGCAGGCCGCCGATCATCACTAATAGCCTGGGGCCAAACCGGTCGTTGAGGCCTCCCGCCGTGATTCCTAAGGCTCCACCGACCACCCAGGAAACCGAAATAGGGCCTGAAGTAATAGCCCTGGACCACCCGAAGTCGTTGAGCATAGGTTTAAAGAATAGCCCTACTGAGAAAAAAACGCCCCACAGGCACAGGTTAATAACCAGGCATGCGGTCACGATAACATAACCATAGAACAGTCGAGGTCTTATTCCAGTGGATGGCCCACTTCTATTTTTATCCATTTTTATCTGCCAGGATGAGTATAAGCCAGCCCTTTCTTACACCAAATTGTGGCGACTGAACCGGTCAGGTCGCTGGATCTTGAATAATAAGGCTGGTCCTCATTTGAACCAGCCTTATAATTTCCCGATTGATGAGAATGCTATTTGGGCTTGCCGATCTTAAACATCTTGGTCCCGCAGGTCGGACAGGTGCCGGTAGTAGCGGGTTTCTTATTTTTCATGGTTACCGCCTTGGGATTCTTCATCTCCTTCTTGGCTCGACATTTGACACAATAGGCTTGCATCAGAATACCTCCTTTTTTGAATATCACAATAAGGCTTTTGCGGTTAACTGTCAATAGCCCCTGGCTGCCAGATGTCCTTTCCGGTTGGTTATTCAACGCGGTTGCAGTATCATATAAATAATCTGGTGGGGGGTAACCACTATGCAGAACGAAATGAAGTCGCGCGGAGATGGCAGCCGCGTCAGCACGATCATCCGGACCTGCAAGCTGCTCGACCGGATGAGCCGTGGCAATCCCGATGTTCCGTCCAGTCACCTCATCTATTACCGGATCCTGGCAGACTATTACACCCGCATCCTCAAAGCCCGGGAGGATGGACGTTTTATTGCCGCCCATACGGTCTGGTTCCCGGCCGAATTATTATATGCCATGAACATCGTGCCCCTGCATATCGAGATTACATCCTGGATGACGGCCCTCTTTTCCGGCAGTTGCGCGGACCTGCTGTCTGTCGCGGCTGCTGCGGGCATTGCTCCCGAGACCTGTTCTCCCTATCGGGTGCTTATCGGCGCCTTTTCATCCGGGGCCATACCCCGGCCCAGCGTCGTGCTTTCCAGCAATCTGATCTGCGATAATAATTCGAAAATCGGAGAGTTGATAAGACATCTGGTCCAGCGCCCCGGCTTTTTCCTGGATTGTCCTTTCAACCGGTCCAACATCGAGCTTTCCTATTTAAAAGATGAACTCGCGGCGCTGATCGGTTTTCTTGAGGAAAAGTCCGCTCAAAAGCTGGACCTCGACAGGCTGCGAGAGAATTTCTCCCGCATGGATAAGCATATCGGAATATTGCGCCAGATAGATTCCCTGCGCTGCCATATTCCCTCCCCATTCATCCCGGCCGACTTTTTAAAGCTCTTTACCGTGGACTGTCTCTTTGCCGGGGAACCCGAGGCGCTGGAATACCTCGAAGCAGTCCGCCTGGAGTTGGCTGACAAAGTGAGGGCAGGCCGGGGTATTGCTTATCCTGAGCGCTTCCGCATTCTGAGCATTGGCATACCCCCGATTTTGCTGATGGGGGCGGTGGAAAGGACCTCGCGTGAATACGGCGCTGTTAGCGTGAGCGATCCCTATTCCTGCACCTGGGAAGACGGCTGGCTGGACGCCTCAGACCCTTTGGATAATGTCATCCGCCGCATACAGATGTACCCCTCCAGCGTCTTCTATGGTCCCCTGACGGACAGATTGACAGAGAAGGTGGTTAAAGCCGCTATAGACCACCGGGTCGATGGGGCTATTTTTTATGCTCACCTGGGCTGCCGCCAGAGCGCTCCCCTGATTAAACCGATCAAGGAAGCCCTGAGCTCCGTGGGTGTCCCTATGTTGATCCTTGATTGCGATATCATCGACGTCACGGTCACACCCGAAGAAGACCTCTGCCATAAATTACGGCAGTTTTATGAGCTCCTGGAAGACCGCTAGCCTGGCAGATATTCCCTGCGGGTCAAGGTTCCCAGGGTTCTACCTGCGAAAGCAAGCCCTCAATAAACGAGGCTACCTCTTTAAACCGGCCGATTTCACTCTCCCTTATCCTCCCGGTATAATTGAAAAATAAAGCTATCCTGTCAATCCAGGTTGGCCTCAGAAGAGTTGGCTTCAATTTAAAATGATTTGCGACGGAATGAGCGATAATCAACCAGTAGTCCCACAGGGCCTTGTATTCGGATAGGCCTTCAAAGCCTTCTTCCTTACCGCCTGCGCCAAAACGAAAACCCATCGGTATCTGGCTTTTATAGGCTGAAAGTGCCAGTTTGGAACCTGAAAATTCGCTGCTTTGATGATTGCGTTTCAGGTAACAGGCGTAAAGGTCAAGAAGGCTTCTGGAAAGTCTTCTCCAGGGATATGAGTGATAATCTTCTTTGTTTTTCTGTATCTGCCGGGGGACTGCCCATTCGATCACCTCCTCACGATCGAGGTTAATAATAATCGCCGGCAGCTGTTTTTTCAGGTGGTCAGGGGCAGCTTTAAGAGTTGCTACGACCAGGATGTCAGCGAATTCCCGGGAATGATTGTGACCAATATAGTTTGAATAGTCCCATTCAGCCTCTATTTTCAGCGGCTGATGATGGTAGTTACCTCTGAAGTCAGCCCCATTCTTATAGGGACCCTGGATCCGGGAGAATCCGATTTGCTGATAATGCTCTTTAATATATCTTTGCAGCCAATATTCGTGCATACAGACCCCGTCAACCGGACAACATTCTCGGGTACGAAGAGATGATTTGAGCTATTTTATCATAAAATTAAACGCAAAAGCGCCCGCCGGGGTGAGTCCCTTAAGTCAACCCTGTCTGGCGCTAAGGCAGGTTGACAAAGGTCTTGCGAAGGCTCAAGATTCAGAAAAGGGGTCATATGTCTGAAAAATCAGATTTT
The DNA here is from genome assembly GCA_017860765.1 of Chloroflexota bacterium. The sequence goes on from JAGDMY010000231.1 coordinate 3,438, forward strand.
GTAGTCGTTAAAATAGTCCAGGGCGTAGCCTGCGCCGAAATAAT
>JAGDMY010000232.1 GCA_017860765.1 Chloroflexota bacterium
CTCTTTCCTCCGTTCGAGTAAGCCCTTCCAGCTATCCTACCATGCTAACATTTTAGCCGGTCGTCATCAATGACCCGGGGTTTTCCTGATTAAAAATATAATCGGTGGGGGGTCAGGCAAACTCATCCAGCATTTTTTTAAATGCCATAGGGTCAAGCTTTTGTTTGACCAGAGGCACTCCGCTGGCAGCCTTCAGGTTTTCTTCAAATACCGGTCTGTCGACCTGATAAAATAGCCCGATCGGGATTTTATCTCCCCACTCCAGGGCTTTCTGGAAAGCGGCTACCCTATTGGAGGGGTCATAGCTCTTATCATCTTCCAGCTTATAAAGATGGGTCTGGTAAAATTGATAGGTATTGATATGGTTATAGGTTACGCAGGGTTGGAAGATGTCTATCAGGCTGAAACCCTTATGCTGAAGGGCCTTTTTAATGATATTGCTCAAATGTTCGGTGTCCGCCGAATAACTGCGCGCTACAAAGCTGGCGTTGGCGGCGATGGCCAGAGCCATCGGGTTGAGCGGGTCCCAGGCCCCGGCAGGAGTGGTCTTGGTGACGAATCCCCTGTCGCTGGTAGGTGAAGCCTGGCCCTTGGTAAGGCCGTAGACCTGATTGTTATGTACCAGATAGGTAATGCTGACATTGCGGGCCATGGCGCTAATGAAGTGATTGCCCCCCTCGCCATAGCCGTCTCCATCTCCCCCTTCGGCGATGACAGTCAGAGGGGGGTTGACTATTTTGGCAGCTATTGCAGCCGGTAAAGCCCTTCCGTGCAGCTCGTTAAGGTGATTGCATTTCAGATAGTGAGGAGCTTTGCCGGCTTGCCCGATGCCGGAAACAAATAAGACCTGATGCGGTTCCAGGTTTAATTCTAACAGCGCCCTTTTAATCGCCCGTACAATGCCAAAGTTCCCGCATCCCGGGCACCATTGGTTCTCGACCGGTGAAAAATAGCTCTGAAGAGTGATAGCGGGTGTCACCTGACCTTCTGACATGCTAAATCACCCCCTTTTTCAATTCGTTGAGGATGTATTGAGGAGAAATCGGCCGACCGTCAAATCTATTAATCTGTGAGGTGGACTGATAACCGGTCTCAGCGCGGATCAGGTACGCCAACTGGCTGGTGGCGTTGTTTTCGATCACCACGTTCCTGGGGGTCTTTTTCATAACACCGGAGACGAATTCGGCCGGGAAAGGCCATATTTCCGCAATATGCAGGACATTGGTGGCCACCCCTTCTTTTTTCAATATTTCCGAGGCTTCTTTGATAGCCCCATAGGTGCTGCCCCAACCGATCAGCGTGACTCCCGCCCCGGGCATCTCGAAGAACCGCGGCGATCCCATCTCTTGCTTCAGTCCGCTGTACTTGCGCAGCCGCTTGGCTACCTGCCGGGTCCTTATCTCAGCACTTTCTGTGAGATGACCGGTCTCATCATGCTCATCCGCATCAGTGATTACCAGAGCCCGGCTCTGCATTGGCAGTGCCCGGGGAGATATCCCTGATTCAGTTACCAGGTGTCTTTTATAATCGGTAATCCGGCCGGCTTCCTCATCGGAAAGGAGTTCTCCCCTCTCTATTTTCACCTGCTTAAGCTCGAATCGATCCACATCGCTGTATGAATTAGCCAGATGTGTATCCGTAAGAATAATGATGGGAGTCTGGTATTTTTCGGCTAAATTGAAAGCCTTTACAGTCATATGGAAAGCATCTTCGATGGTAGCCGGAGCGAGCACCGCCCTGGGAAATTCTCCGGTGCCAACACGAATGGCAAATAGCAGCTCTCCCTGCTCGGTGCGGGTAGGCAGGCCCACGGCCGGACCAGGCCTTTCACCCAAAACCACCACCGCCGGAGTCTCGGTGATGCCCGCCAGGCCCAGGCCTTCCACCATTAGCGCAAAACCGCTGCCCGAGGTGGCAGTCATAGCCCTTACTCCGGCAAATCCGGCCCCCACCACCATATTGATCGCAGCGATCTCATCTTCCGGCTGGATCACAGCAATATCGTATTCCCTTCCCTTATCCGCAATAGTTTCCAGTATCGGAGTGGTCGGGGTCATCGGGTATGCCGCCAGGAATTTACAACCGGCTGCCATCGCCCCCATCGACAGGGCCTCATTTCCATTCATAAATAGACACTTGCCGTCCCCCGCAGCTTTACATCTCTGGGTGAACGTTGCAGGGATATGCCGGGTGCCATAATCATACCCGGCTCTGGCGGCATCTACATTCTCCTGGCGGACTTTCTCGCTATTTTTGGCGAAATGCCAGCGCAGGACTTTTTCAAGCAAATCGAAATCGAAACCTATCAATCCCAATACCGCGCCGATTGCGACTGAATTGCCCATTAGCTTATTGGCAGCAGCTTCAATCGCCAGCTTTTCCAGGGGGATGTCCACAAACTCCGGCCCTTCCATTTTTACTTTAGCAGCCTGGTTGTCCAGAACTATAAGGCCGTTCTCCTTTAATTTCTGCCGGTGGAGATCTACGGTTGCTTTATTTAAGGCGACTATGATATCGACCTTTTCGTTAAGGGCTTTGACCTCTTCATCTTTCACCCGGACTCTAAAGAAGTTATGGCCGCCGCGAATCCTGGATTCATAGTCATTATCTGCAAAAACATGCAGTCCTCCGCGGGCCATCGTTTTGCCGAGGACGAAACCCATAGTCTGAATCCCCTGGCCGGCCTCACCCCCGATCAGAAAATTAAGGTCTATCGGCATCTTTTCACCCCCTCAAGGACCCTCTATAATCCTTTGAAATTTAGCTAACTTTTTCGAACTGGGTCTTATCCGATCCGCAAACGGGGCAAACCCAGCCCTCCGGAAGAGATTCGAAAGGTGTTCCGGGCGGGATATTCCCATCCGGATCGCCGAAAGCCGGATCATAAATCCAACCACAGACCTGGCACTTATATTTACTCACCTGACCGCCTCCTTTCCAGACTGGCATTTAGCAAAATGACCATAACTATATTGTATTATATTCAATCCTCCACAAACTTACAGGCCCAGGAAGCCACACTCCTGAGCCTGTCTACAGCGATAATAAATTCTGATTTATTTTTCGGGGGCGGGTATCACCGGAAGCAGCAAATGGGACTTGCCAAAGTAGATATCATGCCTGGTAGTCTGCATATGGGGCATCATGTAGACGCCCCACAGCCCCAGCCGACTGAATAGATCATCCTGATTTCTGATAATCAGCTGCATCCGGTGGCCCTTTTGGAAGACATTGGAGCTGGCCATAAACGTGATAGCGTATTCCACAATTTTTCCGGGAGGTACCGGCACCGGATCCTGCCGCGGATGTACGGGCAGGTAAGGCCTGGATCTGGCCTCGTCTAAAGCCCTTTGCTCGGCTGCCAGATAGCCGGTGCACACCAGCATTTTATCCCCTTTTTCATCCACATCCACCAGGTCTGCCATCCAGTTGGTCTCAGTGGTATCAATGGCTGCTTCCAGATATAGGGTTGCATACACCGCCGGGTCCAGGTAAGGCGCCGGCTGGGTAAAGCTCTCCGGTCCGGGATTCCCCTTTACCTCCCCGGTTGAAAGCCCCCCTCCAGGCTGCAGGTAAAACTTGGTCCATTGCGTCCTCTTCAGCGGCCATTCATCCTCAAAACGCCATTTGTTAATGCCCATGACAAAGACCTTGATCGGGGGCTCCTCCTTTATTCCGTTGTCGATCCCCTTCAACCAGTAATCATGGTAACGCAGCATCTCGTCACTGTAAGCCACAAAAGGCCGCCCCGGAGCTTTGGAAGGCCATAGCATCAATTTCTTTTGCGGAAATTTGATAGCCTCCCAGGTCTCAAAGGTGGCCCAGGTATAAAGAGGCTCATTCCAGGGTGTAGAGAAATAGACCGGCGTTTTTATTTTTCCCCATTGGGGCATAGGAAAATACATATAGGAGGTTAAGGGTCTGGGGTGAAATGAAGCCAGAAGCTCATCGAATACCCGCGGTATGCTCAGTGGATATTTCAATACTGAATAATAGCGGCCGTTATACTTGATATCCGGATGCTCCAGGGCCTCTTTAATGCGGGCTTCCATCTCCTCCTTGGGAAGGCTGAACATCATCGGGGGAGGTGCTACGTGCCAGTCCGGCTCCAGGCTGTCGTTGCCATGTTTGGCTGTGAATACGCTCATCATCATGCATTGGAAAATACCGTCAAAATGGTCGCCGGTGCCAACCACATTTTCGAACGGAATTATAGCTTTCAGAGATGGAGGCGGGTCATTATGGGTCATAGTCAGTTGCTCTCCAGAGTATCCGCAGGCGCCAATCATCCCAACATTGCCGTCGCACCAGGGCTGCCTGGCAATCCACTCAATCATGTCATAGGTATCCTTGGAGTCCCCCCGGGTTGTGCCTTCTGATTTTGCAAAGTTCCGCGGTTCTGGTATAACCCGGATATATCCTCTCTCCACAAAATAGTCAATAGCTCCAGCTTCCTGACCGCCATCCCAGAAGGGG
>JAGDMY010000233.1 GCA_017860765.1 Chloroflexota bacterium
GGCAATGGGTTTTTCGGCACCGGTCAGGGACCCGGAAAATACTGGGGTACCATCACCCCCAGCATCATCGGGCATGGGGCCGATTTCCGTTCGGATGGCGATAGCTACCTGATGTTCCATCCGGCAGGGGCCAGTAAAAATATACCCACTGAGATACTGGAATCTACGTTTCCCCTGTTTGTGGAAAAGGTAGAGCTTTTACAGGACAGCGGCGGGGCCGGCAAATTCCGGGGCGGCCTGGGTTCCGCGATTCAGCTGCGGGTGCTGGGACCGGCCACCTTCTATGCCTTTATTGAGAAGGGCAAATCGCCCCACTGGGGATTTGAGGGCGGTAAAAATGGCCTGAGGAACTTCGCCCTGGTCCAATCACGGAAAGAAGGTGAGTTCGAGGTCTGGAAGACCTCCGGAGTCCACCTCCAATTTGGAGACAAAGTGACTATCACGGCCGGGGGAGGCGGGGGATACGGCGATCCTCTGGAAAGAGACCTGGAAAAGGTACGCCTGGATGTTGTCAACGGGTACGTCTCTTTGAAAGGGGCCGCGGCGGAATACGGTGTCGTAATCGACCCGGAAAGTGATAAAGTGGATGTTAGCGCCACCCGGGATTTAAGGGCGCACCTGTCCACTACCGGAAAAGGTCCCGGCAAACCTTAATATAATTTTGCAAGAGTCCCGCAAGGAGCATGGGCGTGACGAGAGGCTACATGGATAAAATCTTAAGGGTCGATCTGGCCGACTCAAGAATCGGGGAACAGTCCCTGGATGATGAGATGAAGCGCCAGTTCCTGGGCGGCTACGGTATCGGGGCACGCATAATCTTTTCCGAACAGGCGGCGGGAGTCGATCCTCTGGGCACGGAGAGCCTTCTGGGATTCATGACCGGCCCGCTGACCGGCACCCAGGCCATCTCGGGGACCAGGTTTACGGTTGTAGGCAAGTCTCCTTTAACCGGTACCTGGGGAGACGCCAATTCAGGCGGCTATTTTGCCGCCTTTCTCAAATTTTCAGGCTACGATGGGATATTTTTTAAAGGTATTTCAAACCGGCCAGTCTACCTTTTTATCGATAATGGAAAAGCCGAGCTCAGAGATGCAGCGCACTTATGGGGCAAAGATGCCTATGAGACAGAAGATATTTTAAAGGCTGAACTCGGTGGAGAAGTAGCCGTGGCCTGCATCGGTCCGGCCGGCGAAAAATTGGCCCTCGTCTCCAGCATCATGCATGCCAAAGGCAGCGCTGCTGCCCGCTCGGGACTGGGTGCTTTGATGGGCTCCAAGAAACTCAAGGCGGTGGCTGTCAGAGGCTGCATGAAGGTGCCCGTGGCAGATGCCGAGGGGGTAAAAAAATTGCGGGCCTACTATCTGGCCCGGCTGGGCGGACACATCAAGGTTATCAGGCAATTTGGCACCTCTTTTACCAATGAGAAGTGCGCCCGCAGCGGTGATTCTCCCATTAAGAACTGGGGAGGTAAGGTCTTCAGGGATTTCCCCAATTTCCTACCCCTCGCGGCTGAACCCCTGGATGCCCGCAAGATGAAACGCATCGCCTGCTATCATTGCCCGATAGGCTGTGAGGCCCTCCTGAAAGAGGGGACGGGTGAATATAAATATGCCGCCGGCTCTTTCCGCCCTGAATATGAGACCATAGCTATGCTTGGACCTAACTGTCTTAACAACAACCTGGAATCGGTAATCAAGGCCAATGATATCTGCAATCGCCTGGGTATCGATACTATTTCCGCCGGAGCGATTGTCGCCTTTGCCATGGAGTGCTTCGAGAAGGGTCTGATTACCACCTCCGATACCGATGGCCTCGAAATGACCTGGGGCAACCACCGGTCGCTGGTGTCTATGATCGAAAAAATCGGCCGGCGGGAAGGCTTCGGGGATGTCCTGGCCGATGGCGTCAGGAAAGCCGCCCAGAGAATTGGCAAGGGAGCGGATAAATATGCCATGCACATTCAGGGACAGGAAATTCCCGGCCACCACCCCGCAGCAAGTTATCACGTCACGGCGACCTATTTGACGGATGCTACTCCCGCCCGCCATACCCAGGGCTCGGAAGAGCATCACAATGCCGGCCTGCTGCCGGAATTTGACCATCAAGCCTTTGCCGGCCGCGGTAAAGCCCATCAGATCGGCAGCAATTTCCAGCACTCCTTGATGTGCTGCGGATTATGCCTTTTTGTCAATATGGCTTTCCCGACCGTCGAACCCATCGCCGAATTTATGAGACTGGTCACCGGCTGGGATTTTACCACCGCCGAACTGGTGAAAACAGGTGAAAGGATAGCCAATCTACGGCTGGCCTTTAACCTTCGCGAAGGTATCGATCTGACCCGCTATCAGATCCCGGACAGGGCCCTTGGCAGACCACCCCATGCCGACGGACCCCTGGCCGGCGTTACAGTGGATAAAGAGACCCTGGTCAAAGAATTTCTGGAGCAGATGAATTGGGACCTCGTGACGGGTAAACCCGGCCGGCAGAAGCTCCAGGATCTGGGTCTGGATGATGTAGCCAAGGTGCTTTACCCGGGATAGTTCCTCCTATTGATAGGGTAAAATAATAATTTTATAAAACAAATTGAAGGAGGTTTGGCAAATATGAGCAGCCTGGAAGGTAAAGTGGCCGTAGTTACCGGTACGTCTAGCAAAAGAGGAATGGGACACGCTATCGCCCTGCGTTTAGCCAGGGAAGGCGCCGACGTGGTTATCTGTGATAAATTCGCGGCCCCGAAGAGCCTGTTCCCCGGGGATGAAGGATGGCAGGGACTGGAGGCGGAGTTAGCTGAAATTGAAGCTATTGGCCGGAAGGCCCTGGCTGTACAGGTGGACATTGCCAAAAGCCAGGAAGTCGAGAATATGGTGGCCAGGACCCTGGAAAAATTTGGCCATATCGATATCCTGGTCCACTGCGCGGCAATCCGGGGACCCGTAGGCACTCCGCTGGTCGACCACACTGAGAAGGACTGGAGAGACTGTCTGGATGTGAACGTAATGGGCACTTTTTTCCTTTCCCGGGCTATTGCTAAACACATGATTTCCCTGGGCCAGGGCGGCAAAATTCTCATTTTTGCCTCCATGGCAGGGACCCACGGCGTTAAGGGCAGCAGCGCCTATTGCGCTTCCAAATGGGCTGTTATCGGACTGGTAAAATCCCTGGCTCTCGAACTGGGCCCCTACCAGATCAATGTCAATGCTATCAACCCGGGGGCTATCATAACCAATCTCAGGGACCAGGCCTTCGCTAAAATGGCCGAGGAGCAGGGCGTTACCTGGAATGAAGCCAGACTGAAAGATTATAAAATGGTACAGGCTAACATCCCCTGGGGGCGTCTCGGTACCGTTGAGGAAGTAGCCGACCTGGCTTTTTTCCTGGTTTCCGACCAGGCCCGCTACATCACCGCCGAGACCGTCGGCATAACCGGCGGAGTAATTTAGAGGTCCCAATCCGTTGGGAAATT
>JAGDMY010000234.1 GCA_017860765.1 Chloroflexota bacterium
GACCGGCTGGCGTATAGGAATGGCAGTAGGCAATGCCAGGCTGATTGATGCCTTGAGGAGGATGAAGTCCAATCTCGACTCAGGGATACCGCAGGCTATTCAACAGATGGCGGTTTACGCCTTAAACGGACCTCAGGATTTCATCCAACAGCACAATATCATCTATCAGCGAAGGCGTGATCAAATACTGCGGACTTTGCAGAAGATAGGCATCCAGGCACAAAAACCCAAAGCCAGCCTCTATATCTGGGCAAAATGTCCTCAGGGTTACTCCTCATCTGAATTTGCAGAGGACTTGCTGGAACAGGTAGGAGTGGTAGTCACTCCCGGTCGAGGCTACGGGCCCAATGGCGAAGGTTATTTCCGCGTTTCCTTGACTATAGACGATAAGTCCCTGGAAAAGGGGCTCGCCAGGTTGAGTAATTGGACCAATAACAAAGCATAAGAGCACCTTGTGTGCTTTACATAACGGAGGTTAATATTCCTAAAGCGACCATTAGTACTGAGAAGCTGCCTGAAAGGGTGATCCTGGTAGCTGTGGAATCGACACGGGCAAAAGACAACTATCCGGCGGATTCATCCATCGCCGAACTGGCAGCCCTGGCCTACACTGCTGGCTCCAATGTAGTAGGCAAATTAACGCAAAAATTACCCGCGCCGGTTAAAAATTCGTACCTTGGCAAAGGCAAAATTCAAGAACTGCTCAACCTTAAAAGCCGGCTTCAATATGACACTGTTATCGTGGATGATGAGCTCACCCCACAACAGCAACACCACCTGGAAGAATATTTGCAGTCTAAAGTAGTCGACCGCATCGCCCTGATCCTGGACATTTTTGCCAAACGCGCGCGTACCTATGAAGGCAAGCTCCAGGTTGAACTGGCCCAGTACGAATACAATTTGCCGCGTTTGACCGGCAAATGGAGCCACCTGGAAAGACTGGGAGGAGGCATCGGGACCCGCGGCCCGGGCGAGGCCCAACTCGAAACCGATAAGCGCCTGATGCGTCAGAAAATAACCCGCTTGAAGAAGCAAATCGAAACAGTCCGCAGCCAGAGGGAATTATACCGGCAAAAGAGACGGCGCGCCGGAATTCCGGTAGTAGCCCTGGTGGGATACACCAATACCGGCAAAAGCACTCTTTTAAATGCCCTTAGCCGGAGCGAGGTAACAGTAAAAAACGAGCTTTTCAGCACCCTGGACCCGACGACTCGGCGGACAATCCTGCCTGATAAAAGGACAGTCCTTTTAACTGACACTGTCGGCTTTATTCGTAAATTGCCTACCACTTTGATAAGTGCTTTCCGTGCCACTCTGGAAGAACTGGCTGAAGCCAACATTTTAATCCACGTAGTGGATTTAACTTCACATAATGCAGCGGAGCAAAGTGAGACCGTAGAAGGAATTCTCAAAGAATTGGACCTCACCCAGAAGCCGCGGATTACCGCCCTTAACAAGATCGATTTGCTTCTGAGCACCGATCGGATCTGGAAAGAGGGGACGGCGCTGGAGTATATCGCCAGCCGTTGCGGAGAGCCGGGCCCCAACACGGTCCTTATATCATCCACAAAAAAATGGGGTTTTGACAGGCTGCTGGAGATGATCAGCCAAATGCTTGGACAGACCACTGTACAGGCATCACCAGAGACAACAGGGGAATTTCAGGGATCAAGAATCACAGAATAGTAAGACTCTGAATTTACCCGGGCTCAGCTTCAAATTGGATAATTCCAGCTTCGATTTGGTTCGCACAATATATGTTATGTAACCTGAGCGTGAATTTTCAGGATATTTTGAACTTTCATCTCCAGGAAATTAGGGGTTGCTTCCTCAGGGGAATGCGCTGATAATGGAATTGAGGATAACCCAGCATCATGCAGCCGAAAACATGTCCGGCCGGGATAGCTAAGGTCTCCATCATAGGCGGATAGGTGCTGGAGGCAACTTTGACAAAACCGGCCCAGCAGCAACCCAGGCCCAGACTCCTGGCGGCAAGGTCAAAATAAGTCAAAGCGCTGGTACAGTCCTCTGGGGCGGTACCATGACTTTTATCGGCATAGGCCAATATTAGCGCCGGGGCATTTCTTAGAAATTCGTCTATACCGCTTTCGCAGCGTTTTAGGACGCGCTCCAGTTCCAGGGCATCGGCTATTTTCGGCTGCTTGGTGATTGCCCAGCGCATCCAGTCCAGGCCGACCTTTCTAATTCGGTCCAATTCTTCCTTATTATCGATAACTAACCATTTTACTTCCTGCAAGTTGTGTCCGGTAGGAGCATAGCGGGCAATGTCGATGAGCTTAACGATGGTCTCACGGGGTACCGGTTTATTCTTGATAGCTCTAAGCGAGCGGCGGCTTTTTAAAAATTGCTCTATTTGCTCAATCGTTATGTCAAGAGACTTAAGAATTGGGGTGCATTTATCCGAGGGCATCTCCCGATGGTTCAGACTACCTGTGGGGCAGACTGCGACGCAATGCCCGCATATCGTGCAAGCTTTCTCCAGGTTTGGTCCGGGTTGAGGATAATCATCGGGCTTAAAAGAGATCAGGCCGCCAGGGCAGGTCGCAGCACAGATGCCATCCTTAATACAGGTCTTCCTGTTGGCTTCAATTATTTCCAAACTTAGACTCCTTTGTTGAATCCTTTAAATTCATCAAGATTGTAGCGGAGGAAAAAAGTGGGCTCGGTAGGGATCGAACCTACGACCAAGAGGTTATGAGCCCCCCGCTCTACCACTGAGCTACGAGCCCCGGAATGCGCATTTTTCGGGTGAATAGATGGCGGTTGATTGCAGAGTATAGCTTTTCTCTTTACCAGAATAGATTATAACCCGCTATCGCCTTGAGGGTCAAGGTAAAATAGCCAATCTCAGATATCAAAACTCTGACCCGTTTGCGGAACAATTACCTCAGGGAACCCTATTTCCTTTAAAGATTCTGCAAAAGCTGCGGAAGAACTGGTCTCTCCATGAACCAGGAATATTTTTTGCCACCTGGCTTTACCCTGCTCCACCCAGTTCAGCAAATCATTTTTATCCGCATGGGCACTGAACTCATCAAAATTTTCCACCTGACAGTTTAAATCATATAACTCTCCAAAGATAGGCACCTGGGGAAATTTCTCCTGTATTTTTCTACCCAGGGTGTTTTCGGCCTGCCAGCCAACTATCAAAACCGTATTCAAGGGGTTACCGATGTTATTTTTCAGGTGATGCAAGATCCGCCCGTTTTCTGCCATTCCCGATCCGGCAATGATTAACATCGGACTGTCAATGTTATTTATCTTTTTAGACTCTTCGGTAGAGCGGGTATAATGTAAATGGCTAAAACCGAATGGGTCAGGCGCCGTGCGCAGCAACTCATTTATTTCTTCGTCAAAGCATTCCGGATGGAGACGAAATATCTCAGTCGCGTCCGTCGCCAGAGGGCTGTCCACATAAACCGGGATATCGGGTATTTTT
>JAGDMY010000036.1 GCA_017860765.1 Chloroflexota bacterium
TCACCGTCGGGAGGGAGGTGTACCCCGAACCGGTGTTACTTACTATAATGCTGCCTACTGACAGGGTAGCCTGGGCCGCCGCTCCGGTGCCTCCAACCCCTGAAAACTCCACCGTGGGGGGAGAAGAATAGCCCAACCCCCCATTAGTAAGGTTGATGCTGTTAACCGCCCCGGTTATGCTGGCGGTAGCTGCCGCCCCCGAGCCTCCACCACCGGCGATATCCACCGTGGGGGGACTGATGTAGCCGCTGCCGCCGCTGGTGATGGCAATATTTTGAACGCCCGTATTAGCTAATTGGGCCGCAGCTGTCGCTCCACTACCTCCTCCACCGGATATAGTTACAGATGGGGCCGAGGTATAGCCGCTGCCCGGATTATTTAAAGTCACGCCGGCTATCGTAGTCGGTGCCAGGACGGCCGCCGCGACCGGTGCGGAGAGACCATCACCACCAATAAAGGAGACCGTGGGAGGGCTGGTATAACCCGCACCTGGATTCAGCAGACTTAAGGTAATGGGAAATCCCAGGACAGGTGTGGCCGTGGCAGTTGTACCCGCCGTATCCGGTGCCGCCAGGGTGACCGAGGGAGGAGAGGCGCTGGTATAACCGCTCCCTCCATTGACTACGGTGATAAGGCCCACACCGGTGGGGGTAAGCTGAGCCGTGCCTGTGGCCCCGGAGCCGCCACCCCCCGATATCGAAACTACAGGGACCGCTGTATAGCCAGCCCCCGGATTGCCCAGGGTTAGGCTGGCCACCGGCTTGGGGACCAGGTGGGCATGAGCGATGGCGTTGTAGGAAATAGGATTCTGGGCCAACTCGCGGATGATGCTTCCGCTGAGATTGAAAGCTACCACCGCTCTAATAGTCGTTTTACGGCTGGGGTCCAGCGGGTCAGAGCCTTCGGAGGTAATTAAATAAGCCGTCGCTGCACCCAGCGGGTCCGGATCGATTTTGGTTATCCAGTAAGTCACGTCCTTGCCATTTATTCTTTCATCCGCTGGCAGAGTCACGTGGCTGGTCTCTTCTCCAATCGCAGCCGGCAGTCCATCTTCGTTCTTGATCTGCAGGAGGGCGGTACGCACTCCGGCGTCTGCGGCATAGAGCTCGTTGGCCTTCTGGTCGTATACCCTGTCGGTGGTCTTAAAACCGCCGCCAATAAAGCTGAGCAGCGGAACAATCACGATGGCGCTCAAAATCAAGACCATCAAAGCCAGGGCCAGAGCCGCCCCGGTCTCTTCCTTTAATTTTGCCAGAATATGCCTCTTTAACATGCTTTCATTTATCCTTTTTCTAATCAGGGAGCTGGCGTCGGCGAGGGACTTTCCGGAGGTGCCGCCAGGGACCGCAACAGGACCTGCAAGGTGCGGGTCTCGCTAACCGGTCTGAATCCGTTGATAGCCGCCGTCACCTTGACCGTCGCTTCCCGGACCACCGGATCGAAAGTGCAGGTGGTCAGGTCGCCGCTGTCATCTATGTGAAAAGCCACGCTATTTACCCGGGTATCTCCATCTTTAGTCTCGGTCCGCTTCAGCTCTCCGCTGGCCTCTACGGAGTAGGTAACTTCAACCTCCACGTAGTTGGAATTGGTATCATCCAGTTCCTGCCAGGACAGCCTCACAGGGAAATAGCCTGCCTCATCCTGCTCGACAATGTGGGACATCTGGATATCGCGGTTGAGGTAATGCAGGGCATTTTCCACCTGCTTGACGGCCTCCATCCGGTTTTTGTCCCGGATGCTGATGGAAAGGAACTGGGTAATAGTCATGGTTAAGGCGGATCCGATAATGGCCGTAATGGTCACAGCCACCAGCAGTTCCACCAGGGTGAAGCCCTGGCTGCGCCCCTTAAAAGAAATAAGTCTCTTGAACATTACGGCTGTACCTTCCTTCCCTGCAGGGTGAAAAGGGGTGTCGGAGTGGATTCATGCTGGACGGTGACGGATATATTCTGGAGGCCGTCCGTTACCTGAGACACTGCCGGTGTTGGGAGGGTATGGAAGCCCGGATATTCAGAGTCGATCTCCGGGCTAGAGAGGTAGGATTCGCTGTACGGCAGGCTCTGAATGTATTCCATCTGGGCCTGGGCCAGATCACGGGCGGTTTCGCGGACGTCCGCTTTAAAAAGGATTTTGGTAGCATCCCCCAGAGTAGATAACAGACCGACGCCAACCATCGCCAGCAGTGCCACGGCCACGATAACCTCAATTAAAGAAAAACCAGTCCTGGATTTTAATAAATTTCTAAACATTTTTTTCCCGACATAGTACTTAAATCCATGGTTTAAAGTAATAATAATTCTTTGACAAATATAGCTAATCTGTACGCTTTGTTGAATCACCCGAAGGTCAGGTTAAGGGGCATACGTTAGTACCGGCCTAAAAAGGCTGATTACATCCGTTTGAAGAAAAAAAAGAGGGCGGGTTGCCGCCCGCCCTGTAGAAGCTGGTAGGATGGGTCCTATTCAGCCCGGCCGAAGTTTTCCGGGTTCTGGGAGTGTGACAGGGCCTCTTCATAGGTGATAATATTGCGGTAATACAGGTCCATCAGGGACTGGTCCAGAGTTTGCATTCCTTCCGTTTTCCCGGAATGCATGAAGGTCGCCATCTGGAAGCTCTTGGCCTCGCGGATCAGGTTCCGGATGGCCGGAGTGCCAATCAGGACTTCCACCGCCGGTGTCACGCCTTCTTCATAGGCTTTCTTCACCAGTTTTTGATAAATAATTCCCTGCAGGGTGGTGGAAAGCTGCAGGCGTACCTGCGGGTGCTGGTTGGCGGGAAAGGCGTCCACAAAGCGGTCGATGGCTTCCCAGGAACTGGGTGTATGCAGGGTGGTTAATATCAAATGGCCCGTCTCTGCTGCCGTCAGCGCGATGGACATGGTCTCCAGGTCGCGCATTTCCCCGATCAATATGACATCCGGGTCCTGCCGCAGAACATGCTTCAAGGCCGCGGGGAAGGAATGGGTATCCATATTGACCTCTCGCTGGGAGAAAGTGCATTTATCATCCTGGTGCAGGAACTCCACGGGGTCTTCGATAGTGATGACGTTCCGTTTGATCTGGGTATTCATATAGTTGAGCATGGCCGCCAGAGTAGTCGATTTGCCGCAGCCGGTGGGCCCGGTCAGGACCACCAGACCATCTCTTCTTAAAGCCAGGTCCTGGCAAATCGGAGGCAGCCCCAGCTTGTCCAGAGTGGGGACCTCAGAACGCACCCAGCGGAACATCAGCGCCAGAGTACCCAGATGGAAATAGGCGTTGACACGGAACCGGCCGACATCTTCGGCAGTATAGGCAAAGTCCAGCTCCCACTCCTGATAGAAGACCTCTCGCTGCTCATTGGTGGTAATCTCGCTGAAAAATCCCCGGATGTCCTGGTCGGTGCAGGCTGGAAATTCGCTTTCCAGCTGCAGTTCCCGGCTGATCCGGAGGGTGGGCGGGACTCCCGCTTTAATATGTACATCCGAAGCCCCCAGGCCTACGGCCTTCTTAAGGATTTCCTGTATTCCTGTTTTTACGATCATTCATAAACCTCTTTAAGATAACATTTACTTTTTGATATCCACCATAAAGGTAACCGCCTGAGAGGCCAAATTTTCACTCTGGACAGGCGTTATCGAGTTGATGCGGGCCGAGGAAACTTTGTTCTCGGCTTCCAGCTCTTCGGTAAAATAAAGGACCAGCGAAGGGTCAGCTGCTCCGCCTTTAACGTTAATGGTGGCTTTATTCAGCGTCATTTGCAGGTATTGAGCGGATGTCGGCAGGGAATTGCTGACAAACTTCACCCATCCGGCGTAATCATCCTGTAGTCCGAATATCGACTTATGCTCGGCAGCCAGCGAGTCCAGTTTCTTTTGCATGTTAGCAAGAGAATCGGTTTCGCTCTTTTGCAGCGCCAGCGAGTCCTTATTGGTCTTCTGCGAGCTGGCCAGCTGGGCCGCCACGGAGGCACTTTGCTTTTTCAAGTTCTCCACGTTGCGGGCGGCGCCGGCGTTCAAACTAATGGAATAATACAACAGGCCGGCCAGGGCGATGAAGCCAACTGCCATGTAAGCGTAGCTGGCTTTAAAACGCAAAGCGGATGGCTTGCGCAGCCCGGCGAAGAGGTCCAGGTTAATATCGCGGTACGTGCTTTCGGGAAGCCCCGTGCTCACCGGGGACAGGACCTTGAAAATCAGCCCCAGATTGGCAGCGTAACGCGCCGCCTCAATCTCCGGCGGCAATTCCAGAGGGGAGGTGACCTGGTTCACCGGATGTCCGAAAAGCTGCTGTATCAGTGGCAGGAGAGGGTTTCCGCCGGCCAGTTCTCCGGCCACCAGGACCGGCGTTTCCGCCGACAGCGGCGATCCCGGAAAGTCGCGGTTGTAGGACTTTTCGGCCTTGCTTAAGCCGTTGGCCACTTCCAGAGCTACCGCCTGTTCGTTGTCCGGCTTGCTTTCCAGCGCAAAGCTGTGGATCACCCTGATGACGCCTCTGGAGACTATGCTGATGTCGGCGTAGGTCTTTTCCAGACCGACTACTATGACTTCTCCTGAAGAGACCACCCGGGGCAGGGCCAGGGGTTTCACATCCAGCTTATACGGCTTTATGTTGGCCTTGGCCAGGGTATCGCTGAGGGCCTTCATGGCATTCTTGGGTATGCCCATGACAAAATAGTCCCGCTCCTTTTTCTCCGGATGGTATTCCGTCGGCTGCCAGATAAGGTACATATCCGGTTCAGTCAGCAGCATCTCCTTGCGGGCGGCCCGCTCCAGGGCCTCCTTATCAATCACCCCACCGCTATCCGGCATATTGATTACCCGGTAAATAAAGGGCAATCCCGTAATAGTGCAGATCACCCGATCCCGGGGCAGCTGCAGGGATTTAAAAAGATTGTCTATTACCAGGCCAACAGTTTGCGGCTCGATAATGATGCCGCTCTTTACCAGACCTTCCCTGAGGGGCTCGGAGCCGCACTTGCGGACCTTTTTCCGCCGTACTGACATTACCCGGACTTCCGAACCGGTGATATCCATAGCTACAAATTCTTTAAAAAACATAAGGCCTCACTTTTCCTGCAATCTCCAGGAACCGGATCCCGGCAATTAATAAACTTATTTTTCCCGCACAAAATTTCATAACAGCACTCACTTGGCATATATCGCGATAGCCAGATTAGCCTTGACTATGCCGCCACCAACGGGGGGCGCAGTCGGAGTGGGCGTAGCTGTGGGAGTGATCTGGCTGATATCCAGAGTTTCTATGACCAGTGTTGGACAGATCGATTCCTGGATATATTTAAGGAAATTCAGCATATCGTCCTGCGTCCCGTTAACTTCCATCTTGGCCTTGAAGACCCAGTATTCGCCCTGGGAGATTTTGGTGCTGGCCCAGTCGGTAGTAGTGAGTGGAATCACACTGACGCTGAACTGGCGCCCTGCGGCCATGAGGCCATCCACGATATCGTTGATGTTCATTTTGGAGGGGACCGCCGCGGCTTCAGTGTTGAAAGATTGCTGGACTTGGGCCTGTTTGGACTTCAAAGCAGCTATCTCCGCTTCCAGCGTCTTATTTGAAGTCGTGACTGACTTCAAGGTTTTGCTGTCGGCCTCGATTTTGGTGCTGTAGGTGGCCGCTACGGCCGACTGGTCGAAATAGCCCTTCAGGAAAAATCCGGCCACCCCCAGTGCAATGATAACTAAAGCTACTACCACTATTTTCATTTACTTAACCCTCTCTTATTTCACGTAGCTCAATACACCGTAAATGGTGGAAATCAAGGTTACAGCAATAAAACCGACCCCCAGACCGAGAATAAGAATCATCACCGGTTCTATCAGAGCGGTCAGCCGGGTGATCCTTCTCTCCACCTTCGCCTCAAAATAGTCTGCCACTGTTCCCAGGGAGGTCTCCAGCGTACCGGAGGTCTCTCCGACGTTTACCATCTCGACCAAAAATCTGGGGAAAAGAGTATTGTTTTCCAGAACGTTCGAGAGAGACTGACCCTGAATCAGGCGGGTGCGGACCTCCGCCAGAGCCAGGCGCATCTGACCATTCCCGACATTGCGTAAAATAATGCTCATCGCATCCGGCAGCAGGATGCCGGCCCGCAGGAGGTTGGAAAGCGTTCGACTGAAGCGGGCCGTGTTATGCCAGAGGACCACCTGACCGAACATAGGCAGCCGGAGCATCAGTTTATCAACATATTCTCTCCCGGAAGGTTGCCTGTAGAAAGCCAGTCCCCCCACCACCAGAACAATAATTACCACCACGATGATGATAATATTGTTGTTGACAAAATCGGTTAAGCCGATCAAAATCTTGGCGGTCATGGGGATCTCTCCACCCAGGGAAGTGAAAATCGGTGTGAGCCTGGGGAAAACAAATATCAGCAGAACTGCCACGGCGCAAATGGCGACGACCAGGACAATGGCCGGCTGTATCAGGGCCTTTTTAATTGTATTGGCGGTTTCCACCTCCTGTTTGAGTTCCTTGGCTATCTGGCGCAACCCGGAGTCCAGGGTACCGGACTTCTCATTGGCCTCTATCATGCTGCAATAGGTCTGAGAAAAAATCTTGGGATAGCCGGCCAGGCTTTTATGCAGCTGAGTCCCGGCTTTGAGGTCGGCCGATATTTGGGACAGGATACCCTTCAACGAACCCTCCGAGGACATTTTCTCAAGCTGTTTCAAGGAGACCTGTAAACTCAGGCCGGACTCCAGCATTATGGCCAGCTCGGTGGTGAAGTCCAGCAAGGCTTGCTTGCTGACCTTGGGCCCGCCGAAGACCATTCTGCGCCAGTCAAAAGCTGCCGAGGCCTCTTTAAGACGGATAATCCGCTCATATCCCGCCCGGTATAAGACCCCCTCCGCCATTTCCTCGGACAGGCTTTCTATGGTCCCCCGAATGATCTTCTTGTCTTTGTTATAGGCTTCATAATGATAGAGCATCTTTTTTGTTCCTAATCCATAATTTCTATTTAAAAGATCCCGGGCTATGGGCTCAATCGCAAGGTACCCGCAAGGGTAGTATTTTAAGGTAGTGCCACACCTTCAGTCAATGGTAATAAAGTAAGGGGTACCCCGCTTCCAAGGCTAAAAGCTGATAGAGGAAAAAGGAGAGCTATCAGCCTTTAGCTAATAGCTTACCGGTCTCCTAATAGATCGAGAAAGTGGTCCTCAGCACTTCGCTGAAGGTGGTGATACCCATTTTAACTTTCAGGATGCCGTCCCGCTGCATGGTCAACATTCCTTCCTTCAAGGACGCGTTCTTAATTTCATCGGCACTGGCCCCGCTGAGGACCATCCGTCGTAAATTTTCAGTCATCACCAGCAGTTCTGTCAGGGCTACCCGGCCGCGATAGCCGGTGTTGGCGCACATGTTGCAGCCTTTTCCCACAGATACGGTCCGGGGGGATTCCTTAAACTCTTTAATAAAAGCGATCTCTTCCTCCGCAGAGGGTTTGATATTGGTCTTGCAGTAAGGGCAAATCCGGCGCACCATTCTCTGCGCCATTGCCCCAACCAGGGTGGGCGCTATCAGGAAAGGCTCTATGCCCAGATCAATCAGACGGAAAAGGATACTGATGGCGTCGTTGGCATGGATGGTAGCCAGCACCAGACGCCCGGTCAGGGAAGCCTGCGTGGCAATCTCGGCTGTGTCCCTGTCCCTGATCTCTCCCACCAGGACGACGTCCGGGTCATGCCTCAGGATGGTGCGCAGGCCGCTGGCAAAGGTTATGCCAGCCTTGGGATTAATCTGGGTCTGGTTGATATCCTTAAATTCGTATTCCACGGGGTCTTCAATGGTGATGATATTCAGGGCTTTGCGATCGAAAGTGTTCAAAGAAGCATAGAGGGTAGTGGTCTTGCCGGACCCGGTGGGCCCGCCTACCAGGACCGTTCCAAAGGGGCTTCTGAGTACGTTGCGGTACTTCCCCAGCTGTTCCGGGAGAAACCCCACTTCCTCCAGAGACAGCGGGCTGAGAGTCTTGTCCAGGATACGCAGGGCTACCCTCTCGCCATGCGAGGTGAGCATGCTAGCCACCCGGATATCAATGTCTTTGTTTCTAACCTTGGTGGACATCTGACCATCCTGGGAGCGGCGCTGCTCGGCGATATTCATTTGAGATAAAATTTTAATACGTGACACCAGGGGAGCATGGACCGAAATCGGCAGGGTGTACATATCATTCAAAATACCATCAATCCGGAACCGGATGCGTAAATGACCTTTCTGCGGCTCGACATGGATATCCGAAGCCCGGTCTTTCACCGCCTGTTTTAGAATCAGCTCCAGCGTCTGGGCGACAGGGGTCTGGTCAGTCACCTCGGCAATAGTCTCTTCCTTAGCCGCTGCGGTACCGGCCATTTGACCCACGCTATTTTCAATTTCCTTACCGGCGCGGTAATACAGATCAATAGCATTTAAGATGTCTGCCGGCAGGGCCAGCACGATCTGAACACTTTTTCCCGTGCGCGTGGCAATATCCCGGATGGTGCGGACATCATCGGGATAAGCCATCGCCATGACCAGGACATCCTCTTTCAATTCAATCGGGAGAATGGTGGACTTGCGGGCAATCTCCTCTGTAAGCAGAGAGATCACGGAAGGATCTATCTTCTGGTCTTTCAGGTCCACCATGGGGACGTTGGACTGGACGCTGATAACGGACAAAATATTCTCCGGCTGCACCTTTCCCTGCTTGACCAGGATCTCTCCCAGCCTCCCGCCCTCTTTGCCCTGTATTTCCAGGGCCTGGTCAAGGTCTTCCCGGGTTATCAAGTTGCCGGATATGAGCAGTTCACCCAGCTTCCTGGAAGACACCCGGCGAAGGGCAGCTCTATCGGCCACTCCATCCGGGGTAAATACTAAGTCGTTTTTCATCACATTCATTAAATACTCCCCATCGGGTAAAAAACCAATCGCTTTCAGTCGACCGGGATCACTGACCCTGATTCAAAGCAGCCACCGCCGCCAGAAGGCCGAGAATGGCTATCGCCACCAGGAGTTCGATCAGCGTAAAACCCTTACCCCTGTATTTGAAGGCGTGCAGCAATGGTTTTATTCCTGAGATTGGCCCCACAATATCTGCCTACATTTTAAGATATTTGGCTACAAAATTCTTAACAAAGCCGACTGAATCCAATACGCACCAACCCGTTTTTAAGCAAGCTTTAGTTTACCACTTTGAGCTATCGAATGCAATAAGTATGCACCATAATACACGCAATATGCAACCAGTATTTTAGTCCTGCTCCAGCGCAAAGCATAAAAACGATGGCATTTTCCCGGGACATAGAGTATCATGCAAAGAGGCGCCTCCGGTTGGGCATTTCCAAATACGAATAAGCATAAGGAGTAGAACGATGGCCGAAGAAGAAAGGGCTAAGGGTGAAGAATCCGAACATGAGAAGCGTATTCAGGTTGGCAACCAGATTTTATCCCTTTTAGAA
>JAGDMY010000037.1 GCA_017860765.1 Chloroflexota bacterium
TTCCTGGAAGGCATCCTGCCTGAAATTGCGCCCCAGCTTTCCAAACCGCGCATAGTAGAGTACCTGGGCCAGCAGTTCGCCAGCGACTTGAGGGCCAACCTGTACGAGATGACCATTTCCGACAATCATGAGAGAGAAGTGATCCGCCCCCAGCATTTTCGGGGTGTTAAGGTCATGTCCACCAGTTTGCCTCTCGGCCGCAACACTTCCACCCTCATCGAGCTCTATGTTTTGCCCTGGGATGCCAACGATGCCGTTGTCGGCCTGTATGGGCGCGGCGGTACCAAGATTTGCTCCTTGACTGACCTGCCTCAGTTCAAAGACGCGCCCTGGGCTGACCGGCGTCTTGAAGGCTATATCCGCTGCGACCGGCTTAAACGGACCGCGGACAAAACAGCCATTGTGCAGGATGAGGTCTTCAACGCTTTCGTGTCTGAATTGCGCAAGCAGGAGGCCAAAATTCAGGAGTTGTTGCTGAAGGTAAGCTCCGAATCCCAGGAACAGCGTTTCAACATCGCGCTCAACCGGGCGAGCCACCTTATAGATAAGTTTTTACGTTATCGTGAGCAGGGCAAATTGACTGATCTATCGTTTGCCTCTGGCCCGGCAGCGCACAAAAGTGATAGTGTTCCAGTCGTGAAGGCCGCACCCAAAGCCGGCTCCGCCCAGACACCCGCGCAGCCAAGGACAACTGCTCCCACCCGCGCCCCACACATAAAGCTTTTTTCACCTTCGCCGGAAAAGTCCAACTACCGGAGCTGGTATGATTCCGACCAGGGTGTGATCTGCATTAACCGCGAACATGTCGAATTTCTGCTTTCCCAGAGGGAGAACAAGCGGTGCGTGCGCTACCTGTTTACCATCTGGGCCAAGGAGAACCTGCTCCAGGAGTTCGGGGAGAATGCCCAGAGGATCGCGGATGAGATGGTTGGGGTGCTGGCGGAAGCCGAGCCCTTAATCTGGTGAGGCTTTGTCTCATTTTTAATGAGTAAGAAGTCAGAGATCGCTGAGGGAAGGCTCTGGAAAAGGCACTCCCCGGAAAATCTGAAATAGCTATCGGACGGAGAACTGCTCATGGCGGACAAAAAGATAAATAATAAATTTAGCAGCAAGAGGAACAAAATTGTCAGCGGGATCCATTTAATAAACGATCCATTCCTGAACAAAGGGACTGCTTTCTCTGAGGACGAGCGGGATGCTCTGGGGCTGCGAGGTCTCCTGCCTCCCCGCGTCCTGCCCATGGAAGTCCAGGTCAATCGTGTTCTGGAGAACTTCCGGGGCAAAAAGACCGATCTGGAGAAGTATCTCTACCTGATTTCTCTTCAGGACGAAAACAGGACTCTTTTCTACAGGGTGGTCGTGGACAACATTGCCGAGATGATGCCAATCATCTACACCCCCACGGTCGGGCAGGCCTGTCAGCAGTACGCCCATATTTTTCAAAGACCCCGGGGGCTCTTCGTCTCGGCCGGGGACAAAGGGCGCATAGCCAGCATTTTGCAAAACTGGCCGAATAAGGACATCCGCATCATCGTTGTCACAGATGGTGAGCGGATTCTCGGCCTGGGAGACCTGGGAGCCAATGGTATGGGGATTCCAATTGGAAAGCTTTCCCTTTATACAGCCTGCGCTGGGGTCCACCCGGCGCAGTCCCTGCCCATGGTGTTCGATATCGGGACTAACAATGAAGCCTTGCTGGCGGATCCCCTGTATTTTGGTCTTCCAGGACCACGCCTGCGTGGGAACGCTTATGACGAGCTGTTCGAAGAGTTAGTAGCTGCGGTAAAGGAGGCCTTTCCGCAGGCCCTCTTCCAATTCGAGGATTTTGCCTCTGTGAATGCCTTCCGCCTGTTAAGAAAATATAAAAACCAGATCTGCACTTTCAACGATGATATCCAGGGGACCGGAGCAGTTGCCCTGGCAGGTCTGTACTCTACTCTTAGAATCACCGGGGGTAAACTTAAAGAACAAAAAATATTGTTCCAGGGTGCCGGCGAAGCCGGGATCGGGATCGGCGATGTAATTGTCCCGGCGATGATGGCAGAGGGACTGTCTGAAGAGGAGGCCAGGAACCGCTGCTGGTATTTCGACGGCAGCGGCCTGGTGGTGAAAAGCCGCAGGAACCTGGCTGAACATAAGCTGCCTTATGCGCATGATTACCCGCCCATCTCTGATTTTATCTCTGCTATAGATTCGTTAAAACCCACTGCCATCATAGGGGCTTCGGCACAGCCAAAATCGTTCAACCGTCAGGTATTAGAAGCCATCCTTAAGTATAATGAAAGGCCCATCGTATTTGCCCTGTCAAACCCGACCTCCAAGGCGGAGTGTACGGCCGAAGAGGCTTATCATTGGACAAACGGCTGTGCTATTTTCGCCAGCGGCAGCCCGTTTCAGCAGGTAACCATCAACGGCAAAAGGTATATTCCCAGCCAATGCAACAACGCCTATATCTTTCCCGGATTGGGGTTGGGCGTGATTGCCTCTGGGGCCAAATATGTCACCGATGAAATGATCTTTTCCGCAGCCCAGGCGCTGGCCGGCGAAGTAGCCCCGGCTGATCTTGCGCAAGGCTGTATTTTCCCACCTTTAGCCCGCATCAGAGCTGTTTCGGCTGCGATTGCCACAGCGGTAGCCGGGGTAGCCTTTCAAAGGGGCCTGGCGGGAAAGCAGAAACCGGACAATCTGCTGAAGTATGTTATGTCCCAAATGTATGAACCGCAATATCATCCTTATATTTAGCTAGCCAATTGCCAGTACTTGCGGTTACCTTAAAGCAAGTGCCATAGCCTCGGCAATCCTCTGTGGCTGGGGCAGCACCTCCTGCTCGAGGGTGCCGGCCGGAATAGGGTAGTTCAGGGCCGCAACCCGGCGTACCGGCGCTTTAAGATAATTGAAAGCCCTTTCCATGATTTGCATGCCAATCTCACCCGTCGCGCCGCAGCGGGAGACATCCTCATCGACTACAATAGCCCGCCCGGTCTTTTTGACCGAAGCGACCACGGTCTCCATATCCAGAGGTTCCAGGGACCTCAAGTCTATAACTTCAGCGCTGATACCCGCCTTTTCGGCCTGCGCGGCAGCTTCAAGAGCCATCTCGACCATATAGGAAACGGCGATTAGGGTGACGTCGCTGCCTTCCCTTCTTACTTGGGCCCGGCCCAGAGGTACCATATACTCGTCATCGGGCACCTCTCCCGTTGTCCCCAGTAAATTCTTATGAAAAAAATAGACCACCGGATTATCGTCTCTGATAGCCGTCTTCAGGAGTCCCTTGGCATCATAAGGGGTAAAGGGCAGCACCAGCTTCAGCCCGGGACGGTGCCATAAAAAACCGGTGGGGCACTGAGAGTGCATGGGACCACCCCCTGAATAACCGCCCACAGCGGCCTTGATAACCAGTGGCACTTTAGAGCGGCCTCCGTTGGCAAACCTATGGGTGGCGGCCTGATTCAAAGTCTCATCGGCGGCACAGAAAAGGAAGTCGGCAAACATGATATCGGCGATAGGACGGTAGCCCGCCAGGGCTGCACCTACCGCGGCACCCACGATGGCTGCTTCGCTGATGGCCGTATCCCTGATACGCTCCTTGCCAAAGCGCGCTGCCAGGCCATCATGCGTTCCCCAGGTATCCTGGCAAATGCTTTCTCCCAGGATGAACACGCTACTATCTCTGGCCATCTCTTCATGCAGGGCTTCGTTTATGGCCTGGCGGTAAGTTATCTTTCTCATCTCAGCCGTACCTCGCCTTTAAAATCATTATTCCCTAATCTGCATAGAGCAACTCATCCAGGATTTTTCCGGAGGGGGCCGGGCTCTCGAGGGCAAACTTTTCCGCCTCAACCAACTCTGCCCGGGATTCGCGATCTATCCTTTCCACTTCAGCCAGGGTGAGGATCCTGTCCTTTAATAGTTTCTCTTGGAACAATTTGACAGGGTCCCTGTCTTTCCAGGACTGAATTTCAGCCTCGCTGCGCAGTCCGTCCTGGCATATATCGGGAACACCTTCAAGCTGGGGCCGAAAGCGGCAGGTCTTGAACTCGATGAAGCCGGGGCCGGCCCCTTTTCTGGCCAGGTCCACGGCTTCCTGAACGGCCTGGCAGACTGCTAAAACATCCTGCCCATCAACCACTGCTGACGGTATTCCGTAGCCAAAAGCCAGGTCAGCGATATTTTCCTTAGGGAACGCCGCCTTTATCGGGACCCACATTCCCATCCCGTTATTGGAGCATAACCAGACCACGGGAAGCTTCCAGTTGGCACTCATCAACATCCCTTCATGCAAAGAACCCCGCCCCGTAGCCCCATCCCCGAAGAAGATCGCTGCTACCTGTCCCTGATCTCGCAGCTTGGCTGCCAGTGCTGCTCCAACTCCTACAGTAAATTCTCCCCCCACCGTCCCTCCCATGCCGAATAAACCCAGGGCCGGATCACAACTATTAATAAAGCCTATGCCCTGACAGCTGCCGGTGGCTTTGCCGAAATGTTCGGCAACAAACTTTTTCAGCGGCAGACCTTTCGCAATAACCTCACTCAGTCCATGACCGCGATGAGAATGGAAGATATAGTCATCCGGCCTTAAAAAGGTAGCTGCGCCCACACCAATGGCTTCCTGCCCCTGCTGGCTGTGGAAATAAGGTCCGGCCAGCTTTTTGGCGAAAAAGGCCTGCACCAGGAATTCATCAGCTTTTCTAACCCGCACCATATTGGTGTACAGCTTGATCTTTTGTTCGTCAGTGATCTGCATGGGGCCTCCTTAAAAAATAATTGCGACTCCACAAGGCTCGAACGCCATGCAATTCTGCGGAGCGGTCCCTCCGGCAAAAGGCGCTGATAGGGCCTCCCTCCGGTGAAAAAGGAGGAGATTTAACTGAGAGGCGAGCGTTCTATTCTATTTCGTATTGATTGGCTCTAGGCTGGTTTCGACTTTGCCAGCCAGGATTCCGGATAGCCGTAGGCTGTCCAGCCGCCATCCACCACGATCGTTTGTCCCTGGATATAGAGTGATTCATCTGAGGCCAGGAAAGCCACGGCGTTGGCAATTTCTTCCACCTTGCCCAATCTTCCGGCGGGGGTCCTTCCAGCCAGGTCCTTCACATCGAGCGTCCCCTGGACAGCCAGGTTTTTCACCAGATCGGTCTCCACATACCCTGGAGCCACAGCGTTGACATTAATGTTATACCTGGCCCATTCGCAGCCCAACACTTTAGTCAGCGCCATCACCCCGGCTTTGGCGCTGCAATAGCAGGCCCTCTCCGGGAAAGCCACGATCCCGTTTACTGAAGCTATATTGATAATTTTGCCGCTTTTCTGTTTGATCATTTCTTTGCCAGCCGCCTGGCTGCAAAAAAACACCCCGGTTAACATTACATCGAGTCCCTGCCTCCAGCGGCTTTCTTCGAGATCGACAGAGGCGCCGAAAACCGACATCCCGGCATTATTGACCAGGATATCTATCTTACCAAACTCCTGAATCACACTTTTTACCATGGCTTCAACTTCGTTTTTATTAGCCACATCCGCTTTTACTGCCAGGGCCTCCCGCCCGCTTTTCTTGAATTCAGCGACCGTATTTTCGGCTCCCGGCAGGTCGATATCGCTGATCGCCACCCTGGCTCCTTCGGCCGAAAGGCGGGTGGCAATGGCCTTTCCGATGCCTCTGGCAGCGCCGGTGACCAGGGCCACTTTATTCGTTAGTTTCATTTTTCGCCCCCTGTTCAAAATAATCTGGACTGAGACATAAATTCACCGGAATAAAAACACCGGGCTATAGCCCCGGCCTTTTACAAAAGGGGAGCTGCTTTAGGGGATAACTTTTTCTTCCTTGAATTTGGCTAAATCTTCCCAGGTATAACCGGCCTTCAGCAGGACCTCTTCGGTATGGGCCCCCAGCTGCGGAGCGACCGAGGTTATTTCGGCCGGGGACTCGCTGAACTGCATCGGGCTATTCAATAAGGTAGCCTTCCCCATTACAGGATGGTCGATCTGGGTATAGAAATTGTTGACCCAGGCCTGCTCATCGGTTAATATTTCCGGAATCGGATGATTGGCACTGACAATCAGATCATTTTCTTTGAATTTTACTTCCCACTCCGCCCAGGTCCGGGTAGCAAAAAGGGCATCCAGCACCTTGATCATCTCCTCCGCACGCTGCTCCCGTTTTTCCATGGTGTCATAGCGGGGGTCGTTGATCCATTCGGGTTTACCGATGGCTTTGCAGAAGGGCTCCCAGTATTCCTGATTGGGATGGACCATCATCATCCACTTGTCCTTAGCCTTGTAAGAGTTATACATGGGATTCGGGTTGCGGGTCCGATCCCAGATCTTGGGTGGGTAGCCATAAAGATTGACCTGAGTATCCAGGCCGATGGTCCAGGTAGCTACATGGTATAAAGAAAGCTCCAAAGCCTGACCGTGGCCGGTCCGCTCCCTGTAATATAAAGCGGCCAGGATACCGCTGAGGGCATGGGCAGAGGCCACCATATCCATCATCCCGGGCCTCTGGATAGCCGGAGGGATATTGGGATCGGCGGTGACTAACCCCATAGGGCCGCCATAGGACCAGGCCGCTACATAATCGTAGCCGCGATCCCTGGCCTTGGGACCCTTGGTCCCATAGCCGGTCAAAAAACAATGAATCAAGCGGGGAAATTCATCCTTCAGGTCTTTATACATCAAATGGAACTTCTCCAGGACGTCGATTGAGTAGTTGCTGACAAAAATGTCCGCGTCTTTCAGCAGCGTCCGCATCACCTCTCGGCCCTTTTCGGTGCGCAGATTCAGGGCCACGCTTTTTTTGCTGCGGTTAAGAAATTCAAAATGGAGTTCAATTTCCCCCTTGTCATTGTTAATGATCAGGGGTGTCCTGTTAAAGCTTACCAGGCTCCTTTGCCAGTCTCCCCAGACTGGCTCGATTTTGATAACCTCGGCACCCCAGTCCGCCATTACGGCAGTAGTAGCTGGAAAAGCGACGACCTGATCAAAGGCGATTACCTTGACCCCTTCTAGCAATTTTGGCATCAGCCATACCTCCTACTGGATGATTTCATTTTCCAGATGCCGCTACACCCTTTTCAGGTCCCTAAGAAGGAGACTTCCCTGCTCCCCCATGGCGACTGAACCGGGTTTTGCACCTAGAATCCTGGTCCGGCGAAGGGTTTCACCGGATTTTTAGTAGTTGACCACCACCAGCATGGTAACTGTTTTATTGGTCTTGTTGAGGACTTCCCGGCCTTCGTTCGGTGGAAGATAAAGGGAGTCCATGGGACCCAGAGTGACTTCTTCCTTCTTGGTTTTAACCGTCAACTCGCCATCCAGGACAATGTAGACTTTTTCATTGGGGTTGTCCTCATAAGCCCACTCGGCCCCACCCCCGGGCAGAAAATAAGAAAGACCCATCCAGAACTTCTGAATGCCGGTCTCATCTTTGCCCTGAAGGCGCAGAGTGGAACAGTTAAAATGCTTGGGGGCCGCATAGGGCTTAACATCGGATAATTTGACCTTTTTCATATAACCCTCCTTTAGTAGCCTTGAGTTTTCAGCAATTAGCTTTCAGATTGTCACTTTTATATCCCGACTGAAGGTTGACTTCTGATTACTGATACTAACCTGTTCCGTTTATTGGTATTTAGATACACCCGTACCTGTAGATCCGGTCGGGAGCCCCCGTCAGATTATTCTCATCGATCTCGGCCACACAGCGCACCATGGTACCGTCACCCATAAACCAGCGCAGAGGGAAGCACCAGAACTGAAAACGCCTGCCGACTACCTTCTCCAGGTCACCACCGAGGTTCTCGATACCGACAATGCCGTTACCCATCATGTACTTGTGGCAGGGTTCCCAGGTGCCCCACTCGCCGGCCTTCTCCAGCTTACCGTACTCTTGCATGTACTTTTCCATCCCGAAGACTTTAATAAAGACCTCCCGGTCAAACCAGGCATACGCCTCTTCACCATACTGATCGATATATTCCTGCGGGAGCGGCCTTCCGGTCCTGCCAAGAAGGTTCATCCGGGTAGGCCCGTTATTGCCCATAGCAGTGTGCAGCGGATGGTCCAGGGCCTGCATGTCCATGGCCACACACTTAGGATGATACTTTTCGATCCACTGACCAGCGCGCAGCCCGGTGCCCGGCGAGTAGTGAAAATAGTCCTTGCTGTCATCATAGAGCAAGTGAGTACCGGTACGCAGACAGAGGACCATGCCGCCGCTCAGTTCGTGCGGATCGAAATTTGCCCGCTTACAGGCGTCGTCAAGGTGCCTATCCGTAATAAGTTCCCAGGCTTTGACCTTAACATCAAGGCAGATGGCCGGGCCGCAGTAGGCGTCCACCGGAAGCTCGTGAGTGTACCGGGCACGCTTACCTTCAAAATCCCGCTCCATGACATGACGCGGCGAGTCGGCATGGGTCCCGGCATGCATCACCACGGTCACCTTCTGGCTGAGAACCCCCGATTTCGTTTGATTGTGCATGGTGTCGATCACCGGCTTAGAAAAATAGGGCCAGAGCGGAATGTCAGCGCCAAAGGGATGGCTGAGATCAACGAAGACTTTCTTTGTCATTTCTTTCTATCCTTCAAAAATTTTTTTTCGTCGTACAGAATGCCTAATTTTAATGAACGATCTGTTTAGACTTCCTCTCTTACCAGGTTGTTACGCCGCCATCAATATAAAGTATTTGACCGGTTATAAAGCTGGAGGCGGCCGAGGCAAAAAAGATAGTAGCCCCTACGGTGTCTTCCGGCATCGCCCATTTCCCCATCGGAATACGGCTTTTCATCATCTTGGCATAATCCGGGTTGGCCAGCGCCGGCTTGGTGAGATCGGTCTCTACAATGGTGGGCGCTATAGCGTTCACCCGTACATTATGCTTGGCCCACTCACAGGCCAGGGTCTTGGTCAGGGTATTGACCGCTCCTTTGCTGGCACAGTAAGCTGCATAATCCGCCGGCAAGCCGTATTCCCCTCTAACCGAGGAAACATTGATAATGCTGCCTGTTTTGTTTTTAATCATGATCCTGCCTACAGCCTGGCTGACCAGAAACGTGCCGGTAGTATTGATATCTATAACCTTGCGGAAGTCTTCGACGGGGAAGCTATCCGCCGGCTTGCGGATCGCCAGACCGGCTGCATTGACCAGGATATCGATAGACGGGAAGACCTTCAAAATATCATCCACCATCTGGCCAACCGATTTTTCATTGACGATATCCACGCTCGCCGCCAGCGACTTCCTGCCCCTGGCCTCAATTTCTTTAGCCACTGCCCTCAAAGCTTCGAGGTTGCGGCTGGCTACCGCTACATCGGCCCCGGCATCCGCCAGACCCAGAGCAATAGCCTTTCCGATACCCCCGTGGCCCCCCACCACCAGCGCTACTTTACCGGTCAAATCGAACAGCTTCATTCATTCCTCCT
>JAGDMY010000235.1 GCA_017860765.1 Chloroflexota bacterium
GGGCCTGGTTGTTAAACCCGGCCCCACCTGAGGAAATAATTTGAAGAGGTCTATCTTCGACGAAACAGGAGGCTGAGTAATATGGCGACTCCTACGGCGATCAGCACCACGGGCCACCATTGTGAGAAGTCATAAAGAAAAGCGATACCCACGAAGAGAAGGATTATGCCCGGGACAAACCGGCCGAAACTTCCGGGACGGGAGCCTGGATTCCAGTAGTGGGCCAGACCATCGATTATGAAGATGGCGCCCAATCCAATGAGCAGGTATTTCCAGAGTGTATCCCAACCTATGCCTGCTTGCAAGTTGATGAAGAGCAGTGCCCCTACCAATACCAGTACCAGTCCCCAGAACAGACCGCGCCAGGGATCATGGTATCTCCTTTCTCTGCTTTCCTCGCGCCATTCTCGCCGGCGGTCTCTCCAATCACCTTCGCGGGGCGGGAGTCCGGGTTCCCGGGCTTCAGGGTTGGGATTGGGATTGGGATTGGTGTTGTTCTCCGTTCGTCCGTCACGCATTTCAGTCCTCCAAGTATGCTGATATATTCATTTTATCATCTGCCCCACTATTCATACGCCAGGGTTTCTCTGACGCTCAGACGCATTGCGCGGTAAGCTGGCAGCAGGCTGGCAACAAAGGCAATGGCCATCACCACCGCCAGCCATATCATCAGCCCCATCGGTGAAAAAATGAAAGTCAATCCCTTGCCGAACATAACACCACCCAACATCGTGTTGAAAGCCAGACTGATGGGTATACTGGCCGGTATCGCTATCAACCAGCTCACCAGGCCGATGATCAGTCCTTCCGTTATTACGATACTGCCTACCGCCCGGCTGGTTGCCCCAATGGAGCGGATAACGCCGATTTCCCTGGTGCGTTCCATTACATTCAAGCTCATCATGCTCATTAGCCCCAATGCGCCGATGGCAGCCGACATGATGGCCATAATGAGCAGGAAATAGATGAGGAAGTCCACCTGGCCGGCATTGGATGAGACAATGGCCTCCTGGGTGATGGAACTGCCTACCTTAATACCATATTTCTTCATCTGGGACTCGACATTCTCCGCCATGGCCGACTGAGAACTAGCGTCTTTTTGCTCGGTCCGGATGTAGAGGGAAGAGGTCAGACCGGTCGTCCCCAGGGTGCGTGACAAATAGTTGAAGTCGGCATAGGCCGATTTTTCCCATGCCTGAGGTATTATTCCGACTATTTCCCATTCCTTTTCCTCGTTATTTAACCTCAGGGTGAGCTTATCGCCGAGTTTGACATCGGGCATATCCTCCAGAAGAGCACTGGTCGCTACCAGGACGTTGCGGTCACCCGTTTCCAGCCATCGGCCGCTGCTTATGGTCGGCTGGACGAAGCTGGCATCAGGCTTAAGACCGGTGATATTGAAGGTATATCCGCGGGTTCCGTCTGAATTGATGCGCTGCACCGAGGCCCCTGTCTGGCTCTCAACCCCGGTGACTCCCGGGATGCTCAAAGCCCTGGCCTCTACTCCGCGGACCGGGTAGTTGCCATCCAGGCCCATGGCAACTTCCCAATCATAGTATTTTTTGAACACAGTACTAAACTCGGAGTCCAGCGCGGCCCTGATGTTCATGACCCCGATGAAGATGGTGCCGGCCAGAGTAAGCGTCCCCAGAGTCAGGGCTAATCTACCTTTGCGCCGGAAAGTATTGCGCAGGGAAAGCCGCAAAGGACGGGAAATGAAGCTTAATTTGAACAGCAGCCGGTCGAATATGCCCTGACGGGTCTTACCGCTCAATCCAAAGTTGCTGAGCGCTTCCCGAACACTGATCTTGACTCCTCCCATGAT
Organism: Chloroflexota bacterium; assembly: GCA_017860765.1. The sequence continues at coordinate 1,826 of JAGDMY010000235.1, forward strand.
GGGAAGCGCGGCGGCAATGGCGGGCACCAGAACGGCTGCCCCCAGTTCCAGGAAAAGGACTCTCAGCGGCAGATGGAAAAGGGTGATGTCGATATTAATAAGATTGGCTACCATACGTATGAAGACATAGGCCAATCCCAAACTTATCGGCAGGGCAACTACCAGGGCTAAGAAGCCATAAAAGGCGACCAGCACCAGATACAGGCTGATAATCTGCCGGCCGGTTCCGCCAATGGCCTTCATCATGCCGATCTGGCGTTTTTGTTGGGCTACCAGGGCTGTGATGGTATTGATTACCAGGAAAGCACTCAGGATGAGGGAAAAGATACCCAGGCCGCTCAGTATCAGGGTGAAGCTCTCGGTAACCGGTTTAGCCCAGTGCTCATCCGGGTTCTTGAGCCGGGTAGAGTACACCGTGAAACCTCTATCCTGGAGCCGTTGTCTGATTGCGGCGGCTACCTTATCCAGTTCCGGGATGGCGGTTATTTTTTCCCGGGTGGTGATATTTATTTGATTACATTGACCGGGGAAACCCAGCCACTCCAGGGTCTGCATGGAAACGAAAGCGGTGGGCAGAGGGGCCATGTTGCCGGGAAAGGCGTTCAGATCGTGAACTGTCCCGGCCAGGAGTAGTTCATATTGCTTCCCGTTGGAAAGCTCCACTTTAACAGCATCCCCCAATTCGGCCCCGGTTAAGGGCAAGGAGGCGCGCTCGAAGAAAATTTCCTTTCGAGCCGGCGGCCAGGTCCCTTTTTCAGGGGTGATGCGGTTCAGCGTGATATCATTATTGTCATAATAAGCAATGAGTGTGAGATTATAGGTCTTATCTTGACCGTACAACTTGAGCGCATAGGAAGCCCTGCCTTGAACCTCTCCTACCTCCGGCTGCTGACGCACCCAGCGCAGCAGATTGATGTCGAACGGAGAAGTCGAAAAGGAGATGCTGGAAGTATTGGCGGCGCTATATTGCGTGTCCATATCTGCCACCAATACATCCTGGGTGATAAAAACCGAGCCAAAGGCGAATAGGCCGACGGCTATCGCCAGCACCACCAGGATGGTCTTGGTCTTGTTGCTTACCAGGTCGCGGATGACTTTGCTCCAGCGCGGGCTCATCATAGCCGTTCTCCTTGGCTGGAATTAATTAGTCCCGCAGCTCTTTCAACAGTCCGGTAAATGGCTTCCCTGGCCGCTGTGGACTGGGCCAGTAATTCAGTGAAGGTTTGCCGGTCCAGAGTAGCGACTTCCACTTCTCTGTCCCGGACAGCCCGAACAGAAGCCTTATTAGGGCCACCTCCGATTATACCGGCTCCACCGAAGAATTGCCCTTTATCCAGGCGCTCGAGGATATGCTCGGGCCCATGATGACCGTTCAGGGCTATTTCAACTTCTCCTCTGGTGAGAATATAAAATTTTTCTGAAATCTCTCCCTCGCGGATGATCACTGCTCCAGCCGGATATCTCTGCGGCTTTAACCTGGCGGTGGTCCAGATAAGCTGCGACTGGTTTAACGTTGGAAAAGCCCGGCTCAGGCAGCCTTCAATGATCTCTCCATCTGCGATGATTATGGTACGCCCGACTCTTTTAGCCAGGTCTCCATCATGGGTAACCATGAC
>JAGDMY010000236.1 GCA_017860765.1 Chloroflexota bacterium
AAGACAGGGTGGAGGTGCTGTCCGGGGTTTTTGAGGGATTTACCACCGGAGCTCCCCTTGCCATGCTGGCCTGGAACAATGAGGCGGATTCCAGCGAATATGAGTCACTGAGATTCAGGCCGCGTCCCGGGCATGCCGACTATACTGCTTTCCTGAAGTACGGCGGGTTTAATGATTATCGGGGTGGGGGGAGGTTTTCGGGGCGGGTTACGGCTGGACTGGTAATGGCCGGAGCGATAGCGAAAAAAGTGCTCAGCCGGGCTGGCTGCGAGGTACTGGCGCATACCATACAGATCGCCGGGATCAAAGCAGGGGCCAGCAGTCTTGAGCAAATCCGCCAGGTTTATACCAATCCTCTCCGCTGTGCCGATGACGCAGCCGCCAGGGCTATGTCCGGGCTCATTGAGCAGGTGGGGAAGGAAGGCGACAGCCTGGGAGGGGTCATTGAAGGTCTGGCCTTGAACGTACCGGCCGGGCTGGGTGAGCCTTATTTCGATACCCTGGAAGGTCAAATGGCCAAAGCGCTTTTTGCCATTCCGGCCGTGAAAGGGGTGGAGTTTGGGGTGGGTTTCGGATCTGCTGAGAAAAGGGGTTCGCAAAACAATGACGCTTTCGTGATGCGTGAACGTAAAATTGTGACCGAGACCAATAACGCCGGGGGCATCCTGGGAGGCATCAGCAACGGGATGCAGATTGTAGCCAGAGTGGCCATTAAGCCTACCCCTTCAATACGGCAGAAACAGATGACCGTAAATCTCAAAAAAATGGAAAATGTGGAGCTGGTTGTTGGAGGCCGCCACGATGTTTGCATTGTTCCCAGGGCAGTCATTGTGGTGGAGTCTATGATGGCGGTCACCCTGTGTGATTTTGCCCTCAGGGCGGGAATAATGCCAAGGATAATGAAATGAGCCTGGAAGAACTGAGAATTAAAGTGGATGAACTGGATAAGCGCATCATTCAGCTGATAGCGGAACGGATGGCGGTGACCCGGAATATCGGCCGGGAGAAAATGGCCTCCGGAAGGCCGATTGAGGATAAAGCCCGGGAACAGGCGGTATTGCAGAGGGTCAAGGAACTGGCCCAGGCAGAGAACCTGAACCCTGAGGAAATCGGCAAGATTTATCAGAGCATATTCCTGGCCAGCAAAGAAGCTCAGGGGGTTACTGTGGCTTTCCAGGGAGAGATAGGGGCTTACAGCGAAGAGGCGATTTATCAATACTTCGGGCCGGCATCCAGGCTCAGACCCTGTGAGAGCCTGGAGGAAGCCTTTGAAAGAGTAGAAAGAGGCGACGTTCAATTCGGCCTGGTCCCGGCCGAAAACTCCCTGGAGGGGAGTATTCCCCGGACTTTTGATTTATTGCTCGACTCCAGCCTGAAGGTGAGCGGGGAATTCCAATTGCGAATAGTGCATTGCTTAATCGGGCTTCCCGGAAGCCAAATCGATTCCATCAAAGAGGTCTACTCTCATCCCCAGGCCCTGGGGCAATGTAAAACATTTTTGCGTCAAATGGGCTGGAAATTGACGCCGACTTATGATACCGCCGGCAGCGTCAAGCTGATTAAAGAAAATAACCTGTGCGATAAGGCGGCGATCGCCAGCGCCAGGGCAGCCGGCATATATGGGATGAAAATTCTGGTACGCAGCATCGAAGACAATCCCAATAATTATACCCGCTTCTTTATTCTCTCCAGGCGGGAGTCTGAGCCCTCCGGAGATGACAAGACTTCCCTCGTTTTTTCTGTAAAGCATACACCGGGGGCACTTTACGATGCCCTGAACGAGCTTTCGGAGCGTAAAATAAATTTATCTAAAATAGAGTCCCGGCCTACCCGCCAAAAGCCGTGGGAATATAACTTTTACGTTGATATTGAGGGATACTATCAGGATCAAAGGGTCCAGGAGGCTTTGCAGGGCCTGGCCAGGGCGACCATTTTCCTGAAAATACTGGGGTCCTATCCCAGGTTCAAATAGAGGGGCTCGGGCAAGCAGCATGAAGTTATCCCCAGAGTCTCCCGCAGGCATACAGGCTGAGCACCCCTATAATCAACATCGGCGGTGTTACTATCAGGCCTAATTTCAAATACTGGAGCGGATGTACATCCAGTCCGCGTTTCCTCAACAGGACCAGCCATAACATTGAAGAAAGCGAACCCAAAATAGCGATATTCGGCCCCAAATCTGCCCCCATAATGGCCCCGTAGACCATCGCTTTATCGAATCCGGCTGTCTGGGCCAGGCTGCCGAGGCTGGAAACCGAGACCATCATCATGGACCAGTTGTTAATCAGATTTGATCCGAAGGCAGTTCCCAGCGTAATAGAAAAGAGGGCCTGGAGAGGACCGTGCATGGAGAGATGGTCCAGGCCAGTTGCCAGAGTCTGGGTCACGCCGACGTTCTCGAGTCCCTTCACCAGCAAGGCCAGGGCGAAAATAAAAAGGAAAATATACCAGGATATGCCAGATGCCACCTTCTTAACCTGTAAACGACGGAATCCTGCAGCACAGGCCAGGAGGATGACCGCCCCACCCACTGCCGGGTAAGAGAGCGGTAAGCCGTATACGGAGACCAGAATATAACCCACAGCCGTTACTCCCAGCCCGGCGCTGATAGCCAGGAAAAAACGGTCTATGCCGGGGGTTTCTTCGGGGTGACTGTCGACAGATACGGTAGAGATAGCTTTCCTGAAGATAAGGCTGAACAAGGCGATGTTCAAGATGATGACCAGAAAGCTGGGCAGCAATAAAAAGCGGAAATATTCGCCCAGTGTCAGCCCGAACTTGCCGACCGCTAAAAGGTTGACCGGATTGGAGACTGGCAGGAGCATGGAGGCGGTATTGGCAATAAAGGCGCAGGCGAAGACATAAGGCAGGGGGTTCAACTTTAGACGGGTAACCAGTGTGAAAACGATAGGTGTGAGTATGAAGGCCGTGGCGTCGTTGGAGAAAAAGGCCGTGATCAGAGCCCCCAGGCCAAAAATAATAGCCAGAAGCACCGGTCCTCGACCCCTGGCCGTCTTCATAGCTCTAAGGGCACACCAGTTAAAAAACCCCGCCTGTTCGGCTACCACACTGATGATCATCAAGCCTAAAAAGAAGAGAAGTATATTGGCGTTGGCCTGTAATACTTCCCAGGCCTGGACAGGCGAGACAATTGTGAAAACCAGCATTGCCGCGGCACCCAGAGCGGCGGCGGTAGCTTCATTAAAGGGCTTGGGCCGCACCATCACCAGTGTGATGGCCCCTAAAAAGATCCCCAGGGTTAGAGGCATAGAATAATGTCAGGTACTCCTACTCGCAGTATTCTATATCGGCTTCAACAGCCTGTCAATAAGTCGCATTGCGTCATAATAAATGTTACCAGGAGTGGTATTGTTGCCTCATAAATAGTGTTACCGAAGAAGGGAGGCAACATGACTCTCAAAAGTATTCAGG
>JAGDMY010000237.1 GCA_017860765.1 Chloroflexota bacterium
AGGGAACTTTTTTATGCTCCAGAGCGGCCGCCAGAACCATGGTAAAGCAAAGGGAAGGGAAAATTATCAATGTGGCTTCTATGGATGCCTTTATCACGGCACGCAATATGGCTGACTACAGCGCCAGCAAGGGCGGTGTACTGCAGCTGACCCGGGCAACTGCCCTGGACTTAGTGAAATATAACATCCAGGTTAATGCCATTTGCCCGGGTTATTTTCTCACGCCGATGAACCATAAGTTCTTCACGACCGAGGCCGGCAAAAAGGTGATAGACCAAAAGATACCGATGCGGCGTCTGGGCAACGTAGAAGAGCTGAAAGGGATAGCCATCTACCTCGCTTCATCAGCGTCAAGTTTTACCACCGGAGCTGCGATAATTGTTGATGGCGGACAGACGATATGGTAAGGCCCTTACCCTTTGGAGAAAGACCCTGAAGCTTTTTTTCTAAATATCTCTGCAGAGAGCATCCAGCTCCAAATCGACCAGAGTTTCTTGGCCCGGTCTGCCGGTCTGCAAATCCCACCCCATCGACTCGAAATAAGCTCTCTTTAGCATATCGAAGTCTATCAGCATTCCTTTAGCAGGCCCCATCGAATGAGGACCGGTCAGCCGGGCAGGCAATTTGAACATTTCCGGGCGCAGACCTTCGCGGGCATTAAACGCCTGCCTTAAGGTCAAAATCCGCCTGCCAACCCTTAAGCCTTCCTCCCAATCGAAGTCCCAGCCGGCGGCAGGAGCGATTAACTCGGCCACTTCTGCCGAAATGAGGGAGGTATATATTGAGCATAAGCCGGCGGAACTAAAGAGCTGAAAATAAGCCGCCCCCGTCACGTACATGGGTCCCTTTTTATCATAATCACCGTAGAACGCCAGCTTTGGCGATTTTAGAGCGGGATATGAACCCAAATCTTGACCGTGCTCCAATAAATCAGTCCCATCTGTATCGCTGTGACAGGCAGGTTGGGCATCTGCAAAGTAGCTCGCACCCCGGGAGGGGGTGATGCGCGGATCATGATAAGGCATCCTATGGCCGCCGACGTGCATAGCATAGTCCTCCGAACCCTTCCCGATGGCCTTGGCAGCCCGGGCTGCCCCATCCGCCAGCACCGCCCCGAATCCTTCCCTCCGGGCGATTTTCCCGGTTAAAGCGACTATCGCTTCTGCATTGCCCCAGGTCAGATCAATCCCTCCGGTTTCCTGGCGGCTTATGAGGCCCTTTTCGTAACATTCCATAGCAAAGGCAATGACATTGCCCACACCCATAGTATCCAGACCATACAGGTTGCATATCTCGTTAGCCTTAATTACCGATTCCAGGTTGTCATTAAAACACAGTGTTCCCAGGGCCGCCAGAGTTTCATATTCAGGACGGTGCACCTCATCTTGAGTTGCGAATGGTCCACCTTTTACTTCCAGGATAGCCCCGCATCTTATGGTACAGGCCTGACACCCGTAGCGTCGAAGTTTATATTTGTCCATATTCGGGGAATTCAGATTGGTGCAGGTAGGCATGGCCTCAGTGCCATATTTATTCCAGTTTTTAATCGGGCAATTGCCGATGGATACCAGAAAGCTGGTCCCTCCCCCAGTGCCGGTGACACCCATGGATTGATGGAAATTGCTCTCCCGGATCTTCCTGGCAAAAGCTTCACTGATGCCTTTAAATTTTTCCGGCTGCGCGACCTTAATCTTGCCCTTATCTCCCTTAACGACAACTGCCTTCAATTTTTTTGAGCCCATAACCGCACCGACTCCGGCTCGAGCGGCAATTCTGCCTTTTTCAACCACAATTCCCGCCAGCAAAGAACAGGCTTCACCACCGGGGCCAATACAGGCCACTCTGGCATTAACGCCTCCGGTTTCATTCTGGATGATATCATCTGTCTCATTGGTATCCTTGCCCCACAGCTTAGAGGCGTCTCTAATTTCTGCTTTGCCCCGGGAAATGAACAGGTATACCGGCCTTGGTGAAGCACCGGTGACAAAAACTGCATCATACCCGGCCCATTTCAGCTCCGGGCCCCAAAAGCCGCCTGAATTAGAGTCCGCCCACCCGCCGGTTAGAGGAGACCTGGTGACCACCGTGAACCTGCCGCTGCCCGGGGTAGGCGTCGCAGTGAGAGGGCCGGTCACGAAGCCCAGTATGTTGCCGGGTCCCAGGGGGTCCGACTTCGGCTGCAGACGCTCGTAGAGGACCCTGGCGCCTAAGCCGGTACCGCCGATAAATTGGCGATACAGGTTTTCTGATGGCGACTCTTCCTCCAACCTCCCGGTTGTCAGGTCCACAAACAATATTTTGCCGGCGTAACAACTTACCATTGGTGCCCTCCAAAATGTAATGCTTTTTCGGAAATTGAGTGAGAAAAATCGCTCTCTGGATTGAAAAGTGTCAGGACTAAAGAACCTGGCAATCGTGTGCCCGAAGATTGTGGCGATAGCAAGGAGCCAATTCTTTATTTATCGAAAAGTATCACGTTGCGCAGTGCTTTCCCGCTCTCCATCTCCTCTACCGCTTTATTGATCTGGCCTAAGGAGTATCTCCCGCTTATGAGTTCGTCCAGCTTAAGGCGTCCCACCTTATAAAGATTTACCAGGCGGGGGATGTCTACACTGGACCGGGGGCTGCCCATGAAGGCGGCCTTAATCGTCCTCTCTTTAAGGATCGCGAGATCGAACGCAGATACCGATATGGTTTCGTTCTTAGGCGGCAGTCCGATAGCCATGGTGGTGCCATACAGGCTTGACATTTGTACGCCTTGAGTCATGGCTGCACCGCTGCCAACCGTTACGAATACCCAATCGGCCCCTTGCCCGGAGGTCAGGTCCATCACGGTTTTAACCACATCGTTTTGCCTGCCATTGATCGTGTGGGTGGCGCCAAAAACCCGGGCGGCGTTCAGCTTGCTGTCAATGACATCGATGGCAATAATCGGATACGCTCCGGAATAGGCTGCCCCCTGTATCGCGTTGAGCCCCACTCCACCACACCCGATTATAGCGACACTATCCATTGCCTTCACCTGCGCACTGTTAATCACGCCCAGGAATCCAGCCAGGACGGCACAGGCCAGAAGACAGGCCCTGTCCAGAGGCATATCCGGGGGAATGGGTACAGCTTGCGTTTCGTGGACTACGCAGTACTCAGCAAAACCGCCTACCCGGCCTCCGGCCCCGACCCGCTGGCCCCCTTTAGTGTGGAGGCGGCTCTCGGTATCCAGGGCAAACTTACCGGAACACAAGTAGGGGCGCCCGATGACACAGTACTTGCATTGCTTACAGGACCTCAATAGAGAAACCACCACCGGATCTCCGGGTTTGACCGTGGTCACGCCTTCTCCGACTTCCTCCACGTAACCGGCCGATTCATGCCCACCCACGGAAGGTAGTGTATCCGGGAAGTCCCCCTTTAGAACACTGATATCGC
>JAGDMY010000238.1 GCA_017860765.1 Chloroflexota bacterium
CGGCTGGCGAATTGTCCCACAAAGCCCCAGGGCGTGGTCTCCGGGTCACAGCCCCAGAAAAGGACCAAATCGGAATTCTCGCTGATATCTTTCATTAAATTAGCGCAGGGGGACATCATGCCGACAGTTCCGGCGCCGGTCCCCCAGACATGCATCGATCCCCAGTACCACCCCTCCCAGCTGTCCGCGTTCCGGATTTGCTGGGTGAACCCGCCTATTTTATCCAGAAGCAAAGTGGGAAACCCGTGGGGTCCCTGAAGCTGCTTGTTTTCGCCGTGGCCATCAGCCTGCTGAAGGATCGCCAGAGGTCCGTATTGTTTGTGAATGCGTTCAATCTCTTTGACAATAATGCGGGTAGCCTCGTCCCAGGAGATGCGTTCATACTTGCTTTTGCCCCGATTCTGAGGATTTCTTTCACCATCCGGGTCCCAGTCTACCCTCTTCAGGGGATATAAAATCCGGTTAGGAGAATAGACCCTCTTTTTGTAAGCCAGAGCGAATGGAGGCGGCAGAGATTTCATCAGTGGTTCCAGGGTCCGGCCGTTGCGCTGGAATTTCCAGGGGTTCATTTCCTCCCGGGTATATTGCCAGTCATAATGCAAAGGCCGGATGCGGACCAGCTTGCCATTCTTAACATCACAGACGCCTTCTGCCCCGCCTCCGATGACGCCCACAAAGCCCAGCGCTCTGACGTAGGTCTTTTCCTCGCCTGGTTGAGGGGCATCAATCGCTTTGCCGGGATTTGATGAACTGCCTTTTCTATCCGGCATCGTTATCGAACCTCCCGTATATACAGTCACCGACACTGGAAAAAGGTCTTAAAAAATATCCGCCAGTTTAAAGGTTTAGTCCAGGTCTTTGGTTTATCTATTATAGTCTATTGTGTCCTGCAGTGTCCTGTCCGTTACGCCATCTCCTTTTTTTACTCCCGGAGAGCTGCCGGTTTATGGTGGGTAAGGTGGTCCCCAACGCTATTCCCATCCTTAGGAACTGGAGGGATCGCCATTCATTCTACGATCGATGAGAGTAGATCTGGCCGAAGTATAAAGATTGTCAATAATCATTGATATTCATCATAGACAGTAATTTAGGTAGTCACTATAATTATTTCGCTCTTTATCGGATTCGGTTTTATTCAGCCTATTCGTTATTTTCAGGGCCCTCATTATTAAAACTGGTATTTGATAAAAAGATAAAACTTCCCTGCAGTGCCCATTAATTTATTGATATAAATCAAATGACGGAGGAGAGAATGAAAAGGTTCATCGGGATCATACTGGTTCTGGTCATCCTTGCTTTGGCTATGGGTTGCAGTTCGGCACCGGCAGCCACTAAAACTACCCCTGCGGCCCCTGCCCCTGCAGCTCCAACTACAACTGCGGCCCCTGCCCCTGCAACTCAAGCGCCCACGACTGCCAAACCTGCCGCTCCCCAAACTTACAACTGGAAAATGGGGACCACGATCACCAAGGCGCAACCCCTTCTTTGGGTGGGTTACCTGGAGCCCTTCGCCGCCGCTGTCAAGGAGAAAACCAAGGGCCAGATAAATATCACTCCTTACGGCGTCGGGACTCTGATTCAGGGAATGGATCAGACAAAATCCTGTGCCAGCGGAGTTGTGGAGCTCACTGAAGCTGTTTGTGGATTTGATACAGGTCTGGTAAAGGAAGCGGCTGTAGGGGCTGGCTTGATAGCCAGTTTTCAGACTCCCCAACAGGCCAACGAGTTCTGGTACGAATACAAGGGCGGCGCGGCTTTGGACCTTTTGAATCAGGCTTATAGCAAGATAAATATCCGGATACTAGCCGTCCTGACTCATAAAACTCCAATGACCATCGCTACGACTTTTCCCATCACCAAAGTATCTGACTTTGAGGGAAAGAAAATCAGGCCCAACGGGGCTTTTGCTCCAGCCATAGAGGCATTGGGTGCAAAATCGGTTACCATGCCAATGGGAGAAATTTACACCTCTCTCCAGACCCATGTAATCGATGGCTGCCTGCAGGCCTGGGGTATCCTGGATGATATGAAGATCGCTGAGCAAGTCAAATATATGATTGTGGACCCGCTCTGGCTGCCGGTCTCCGGTGCTTCTGTTTGCGAAATCAACCTGGGTGTATGGAACAGCCTGACCCCGGACCAGCAGAAGATTCTGCAGGATTCAGCGCGGGAAATAGCCAGCAAAAACTTGATTCCAGAGTCTGAGGCAAAAAATCAAACCGCTTACAACAACTGCCTTAAAATGGGCGTCACGCCGGTCACCCTTGCCCCCGAAGAAGCCAAGAAATACATGGCAGCCGCCGGTGTTTGTTGGAAAACAACCGAAGCTGCCAGTCCTGTCAATGCCCAGATAGTGGCCATGGTCAAGGACTATCTTGCCACTAAAGGTGTTACACCGCCCCCTTATTAGGGATAATAGCATCAATCAACGCTAAGCTAACGGGTGAGCAAGTCTTACTCGTTAGCTTAGTCCGGTGTCAGCACTAGAAAAACCTGGATCTTCAAGAACGATAAGTCTTTCAACTCCCCGGGTCGGCGGATCAAGTCAGGTTGAGGCATCCCTTTTAGCGAGAGAGGTCGTCCAGCGATGAGCCTTAGAAACATAGGTCTAAAGTCGATAAGGATTGTCAAAAAAACCTCTGATATCGTGAGTTGGATTGGCTATATAGCCGTAGCAGCCATGATATTTTACATTGTGGCAGATATCTGCGCCCGCAAGTTTTTCAACCACCCCCTGCCCAGCAGTCTCGATCTAATTTTTGTTGCCTTACTGGCTATCGGGGGCTTCACCATGATGTGGGCTACGGTGAGAAAGGCGCATGTTAGAGTGGATATTCTGTTTAACCGGTTTTCCAAAGGTGTACAGTTAATTCTAGACAGTTTTTTCGCCCTGGTAGGGTTGGGATTGTGGGCAGTGTTTACGTACTTTATATTCATACAATCTCTGACATCTTTCAAAATACATGAGACCACAGTCGACCTCTTTATTCCGATGGGAATATTTTTGTTAATATTAGGGCTCTCCTTAATAATGTTTTGTGTTTCATTATTAGTATCAATATTCGAACCCTGGTTAATGCGGGATCAACCGGCTGAAAAACCTGCCAAAGAAGGGTATGAGGTATGAGCCCCATTATAATAGGCGCTATTGGTTTTTGCGCGGTATTTGTATTTATGTTCGCGGGGATGCAGGTTGGTATTTGTATGGCGCTGGCAGGTTTCGTGGGATATATAGTATTGGGTGGTGGCTTCACCTCAGCCGGGCAATTCGTCGGAATAATAGTACCTGCCAGCATCGGCGATTTCAATATTGCCCTTTTGCCCATTTTTTTGCTAATGGGTGAATTTGCCACCTTTTCCGGGATGATGACGGAGGCTTACAAAGCCGCTAACACATGGCTGGGCAGGCTTCCCGGCCGCTGGAGGTACACTGGGTGACCTTATTCCACCCGGGGTCATGTATGTTTTTTATGCCATCATTACCGGGGCTTCGATCGGCCAGCTTTATATTGCCTCAGTGATTCCGGGTGCCGTCCTTTATTTATTGTATATGGGCCAAATCCTCGGGTGGTGCATCATCAGTCCCTCGGCTGGACCCCGGGCTGAAAAAACCACCTGGAAGCAAAAATTCACC
>JAGDMY010000038.1 GCA_017860765.1 Chloroflexota bacterium
GTGGTCGGCGACCATGACAATAACGGCCTTGTCCTTTATACGGGGCTGTGGACTGCCCTGAATCCCGGCCAGCTGAATCGATAACTCCTCCAATCTTCCCAGGCTGCCTTCAGGTTTAGTCAGAGTATCCTGCCTGGATTTGGCCCGGGACATCGCCACGGCATCCAGAGGTCCGATTTTTTGAATAGTACGGGCGATTAAATCCGCCATTTAAACTCCTTTGACGAGCCTTGAACGGATTGAATTATCCAGAGACGAGATCCCGGATTGTGGCACTTAGTCCTCCTTAACTCCTGGTCCAGATGTGGGGTGGCTTCCGCCGATCACCACCACGGGCAGGTCATTTTCCGGATGGGGATAGATATAGCTATCGGTGCCGTAGACCTCCTTGATATTGGCAGCAGTGATTACCTGCTGCGGCGTCCCTTCAGCAAAAGGCTCGCCGTTCCGGATCAGGAGAAGGCGATCGCAATATTGCGTCGCCAGGTTCAGGTCGTGGAGAGCGATTAAGACTGCCAGTTTTTTCTCCCGGCACAAGCTTTTAATCAGTCCCAGGATTTCCACCTGGTGACTGATGTCCAGATTAGCGGTTGGCTCATCCAGCAGGATCGCTTTAGGCTCCTGGGCCAATGTCCTGGCGATAACTACCCGCTGTCTTTCGCCGCCGGAAAGCTGGCCTATTTTTCTCATGGCCAGGGGAGTGATTCCCGTCCTCTCCATTGCCCACCAGACAACAGCCAGATCCCGGGAACCTTCACTCCTCAACAGGCCCAGGTGGGGGTTGCGGCCCAGGAGGACCACTTCGGAGACGGTAAACGTGTCCGGCAAAGCAGGATTCTGGGGGACCACGCCGATCAGCTGCGCCAGGTCTCTTCGGGCGAAAAGGCGTAGCTCTTTGCCATCCAGTTTGATCTCCCCCGCAGCCAGAGAAAGCACGCGGCTGAGCGCCTTGATGACACTGGTCTTGCCCGATCCATTGGGCCCAATCAGACCGACCATCTCGCCGGGGCCAACCTGGAAACTGAGTCCTTTTACCACCGGAGAGTGGTTGTAAGTCAGCGAGATATTGCTTATTTCTAATTTAACCATATCAGAACCGGGAGACTCCCGGATACTCCTTCACCCTAAAACACCGCTTTCTTTTTACGCCTGAGAAGAAACAGGAAGAAGGGCGCGCCCAGGAAGGCAGTAATTACCCCCACGGGAATCTCATTGGGGGACATGGCCGTGCGACTGACGGTATCTGCCAGTATCAGAAGTATCGCCCCGGCCAGTGCCGAAAGAGGTAAGAGCGAGCGGTGGTCCGGTCCCCAGATGAGACGCACCGCATGGGGCACGATGATGCCGACGAAACCGATGGTGCCCACGAAGCAGACCGCAGCAGCAGTTATCAGAGTCGAAGCCCCCAGCAGGACCAGCTTGGTACGCTCCACGTTAATTCCCAGTTGCTGAGCCTGCTCTTCATCCAGTTGCATCACGTTGAGGGGCCGGGCAAAGAGGAAAATCACTATCAGTCCCAGGGCTATATAGGGTGCTACCATAGCCACCTGTTCCCAGTTGCTCAGGGAGAAGCGGCCCATCATCCAGGCCAGAATGCCATGCGTTTTATCCGGCGAAATCAGGCTCAGATAGGCCGTGATGGATATCAAAAAGGAGCCGATAGCTACCCCAGCTAATATCAAAGTTGTCACCGGCAGGGTCCGGCCTACGCGGGCTACCAGATAGACCACAGTGACTGATACCAGAGCCCCCAGGAAAGCCAGGAGGGGTATGAAGTTAGACCCCAGCACCGTCCAGGGCAGCAGGAAACCTACCGCCGCTCCCAGCGCCGCCCCTTGAGCCACGCCGATTAGATATGGATCGGCCAGAGGATTGCGGAATAGTCCCTGATAGGTGCCGCCGGCTACTCCCAGGGCGGCGCCGGCGATTCCGGCCATGAGTATCCTGGGCAGGCGGATACCGGTAATTATCATGTCGGTCGTCGCCGACCAGTCGCCTGCCAGGTTTACAAAAGGCAGGTGGGACCATAATATACTCCAGACTGTGCCAACCGGGATTCGCACACTGCCTACCGTTAACGTGAGGACGATGATTATTCCGCAGGCTGCGGCCAGCCCGCCAATGGAGTACAGGCGGCGCCGCCAGTGCCTGGAATAATAGGTCGACGTGCGCTCCATATTTTCAGCGATGTTATTCTGATAGCCCGTTACATAGCCCATCCAAACATTCTCCTATTTAAACGTAGCGGGGTGCATCAGCCTGGACATTTGCTCCAGTCCATCTATACAGCGGGGAGTGGTCCGGCCGAAGATATCAGAGTCTACGCGGTAAACGCGGCCATTTTTGACGGCATCCGTGGACTGGAAGCGGGGCTCGGTCTTGATGTAATTGAAGGAGGTATCCTGATCTCCCATACTGGTCATGACAAAGATAACTTGCGGGTTTCTTTGAATGACGGTCTCCAGGTCTATCTGGCTGTGTCCACCCAGATCTCCAGCGATGTTATTGCCCCCGGCCCGGTCGATAAGTTCATTGATCATAGTGCCGGACCCGGCTGTCCATAAGGGGTCATGCCAGGTGAGAAAAAAAGCCCGTGCCTTTTCGCTGGATGTCAATTTATCGGTCTTATCGGTGACAGCCTTGATCCTCCCCTGCAGACTGGCTACTAGAGACAAGGCTTCCTGGGTCTTGCCCCCGATCCGGCCCAGCATCTCGAGGTCCCCCATAACCCGCGCCAGGTCCGGAGGATCGAATTCAATTACTTTCAAGCCCAGTTTTTCCAGGGCCGGTATGACATCCGCCTTATGGATATTATCCGCCAATATGAGGTCCGGCTTCAGTGAGACCACTTTTTCTATATCTACCTGGCTGTATTCGGAGACTTTGGGCTTATCTTTAACCTGGGGCGGATAATTGCAGTAAGTCGTCACCCCGATCAGTTTATCGTCCAGTCCCAGGGCATACACCAGCTCAGTATTGCTGGGCGACAGGGAGATAATCCTCTGGGGCACTCCTGGCAGCAGCACTTTGCGGCCCAGGTCGTCTGTGTATTCGGCCGGCTGTTTCCCGTATGCAGTAGGTGGGGAGGAATCAGGTTTCGCAGATAGGCCCTGGCAACCGCCGATCAAGGCCAATACCCCCAGGCTTATGGCCACAAATATATATCTTAATTTCATTAAATTCCCTCTCTTTAAAAGATATACCCGCTGCATCAATCTCGGAGCATCGCCCTAAAAAGAAATCCCCCTCAGCCCTTTGGTGAGGGGGATTCAATGGTCCTTGACCATATCCCACCTCCTTCCCCGCGGAGGAATTACCCAGCTCAGCGTTCTGGCTCCCCCGATCAAATCGAGGTTACAGCAGGCGGTACTGCGCCGGATTCGCACCGGCTTGCTTTCTGAGCCCACAATATTCTATTAGTTATAAAATACACTATTTTCAAAAAAGGCGCAAGTAGAGCATATAAAAGGTGCAGAGGATGCTTCCAAAAGCTCAGGCCGGCTTACTTAACAGCGTTGACTTGTGATATTATATGCCTAACAGGGTATGCCCTGTCCATACCCTGAATAATCGACCTGGAGTGGTGAATGGAAAGAGCTGCGACTTATTCCATCGTAGAAGCCGCCGGAATTTTGAATCTCAGCGCCAAAACGATCCGCCGTTATATCAAGTCAGGTAAGCTGCCCTCTACCAAGGTCCCCACCAAGTTCGGAGATGAATATCGCATCACCGAAATCCCCGAGTCCCTGAAGCAAGAAGCCGAAGCCATGGCCGAGGTGCAGGCTAAAGTGAATATCGTCGAGGCAGAGGACTCCGGCCCTAAACTGGATATCCAGCAGCTGTACCAGGAAAATATTCGCATGGCTGCTCAACTGGGGGCGGCAACCGAGCGTATTCGTCAGCTTGAGGAACAGATCAAGCAGATGGAGATAAAGCTTTTATCACCACCTCGGCCTTCAAGCGCCCTCCCCTGGTGGAAACGGCTTTTCGGCATCAAACAAGACAGGCAAAAGATTTAAGGAATGCCAATATCTCTTCAGGAACGCCTCAGGCGCCTGTCCCGGGAAAGCGGGAGCGCCCTTTTTGGTATCGCCGATCTAGGCCCGGCGCACCAGTTTATCTGCGGCATGGGCGGGCAGGCAGTTGGGGAATACCCCCGGGCAATTTCAATTGGCATGCGGTTGATGGATGCGGTGGTCGATAATCACAGTCCTGGAGAAAAACCTGAAAACAGCCTCTACTGGCATCATGTCTATAATGTGGTCACCCCGGCGCTGGACCGGCTTTCTCTCAGGATAGCCCTCGAACTGCAGACCGAGGGTCACCGGGCCTTCCCTATCCCGGCCAGCCAGCCCTATAACCGGGAGACTTTAAAAGGGGTATTCTCTCATAAGTTAGCGTCCCGGCTGGCGGGTCTGGGTTGGATCGGCAAAAGCTCCTTGTTGCTCACCCCGGAGTTCGGTCCGCGCGTCCGCTTCACCTCTGTACTAACGGACGCTCCTTTGTCGCCGGGATTTCCCCTGGATACAACCTGTGGTAACTGCCGCGAATGCGTAGTCTCCTGCCCCGCCGGGGCCATTAAGAATCGGGAATTTTGCCCCGATGAACCGGTGGAAATGCGTGTGAACACCCGGGCCTGTGCCGAATACCGCGTCGCTCATTCTTGCGGGATTTGCGTGGCCAAATGTCCCCGGGGCAGGCCGGGTTCAACCCGTTCTCGCCTTTTGCGGCCGGGGTCCCCGGGTTAACTTAAGCTGGACGATATACAAGGCGGTCAGAACGCAGGCGGCGCCGGCCAGGGGCCGCCTTCACCGGTCCCGATATCAGGAAAGTCGACCCAGCTTTGACTAGCGCAATGCTAAATGCTATAATTTGGCGCAAATGCAGGGAATACAAAACCAGGATCTCTGGCGGTTGACCTTTTCTACGGGTGATTCCGGACAATCCTGAGAATAATAAGGAGATAGAAATGAGTGATGCCATTTTTCGCTTTAATATTGGGAAATTTGAATGCCGCGTTATCAGTGACGGCAATCTTCCCAAGGAGGCCCGGGGCATTCCGGTCACCTGTTTATTTGTGCGGACCGGGGAGCATAACGTGATGATCGACACCGGAGAGGGGCCGGGGCACAATACCACGACCGGGAAGCTGCTGGCGAATTTGAAATCCGACGGAATTAAAGCAGAGGACATAGATACCGTCATTAACACTCACGCCCACATCGACCACCTGGGAGGGAACACTGATTTGGAGGGCAACCCCAATTTCCCCAACGCCCGCTACGTCATTTATCAAAAGGAGTGGGAATACTGGCAGGGGCGGATAAAATTGAAACCGGGGGAGGAATTGGAAAACGAGACCATGCATATTCCCGTGGTCAGGAGGGCTTTCACGACTATTGAATCCCGCTATGATCTGGTAGGCGCCGATGTAGACATCGTTCCCGGGATAAGGTATGCTCCGGTGCCGGGCCACACTCCCGGAAACACGATGGTGGTCGTGACCTCGGAGAAAAAGCAGCTTTTCATTGTTGGGGACCTGCTGCATGAACCGGCCGAATTCAACCAGCCTGACCTGTGGTCCTACTGGGATACCTCACCGGAAGAGGCCACCCGTACTAGGGCCGAAGTGGTCTCTCGAGCTGTGGCCACCAAAGCCCTGGTCTTTATCGGCCACTTCCCCTTTCCGGGCCTCGGCTACATTGTGAAAAAGAACGGCACTTTTGCCTGGCAGCCATTTCATTAAGAGAGGGGCGCCGGCATTCATCAGGCAAAGCGGGTACAATTATTCAGGTTCGAAGTGGAAAAATCAACTGGAAGGAGTGAAAGATGACATTAACAGAAAGGTGGGCTGAATTTCTGTCCGGGGCCAGGTTTGAGGACCTGCCCGCTGAGGTTGTCGCGCAGACCAAACTTTTCATTCTGGATAGCATCGGCTGTGCTCTGGGCGGATATACCCTCAGTTGGGGGAAAAAGGTGGTGGCGCTGGGCCGCGACCTGGGAGGAAAGGCAGAGTCCCGGGTGATCGGCAGCGGAGAAAGGACTGGCAGCACTACCTCGGCCTATGTCAATGCCAAACTTTCCAACATCATGGATATGGACGAGACCCTCTATAATAACCGCCACATTGGCGGGGTGCCGGTGTTCCCGGCCACCAGCATCGGGGAAAGAGTCGGAGCCAGCGGCAAAACGGTAATTCTGGCCACGGCGCTGGGGTACGATCTGGCTGCCAGGGCTGGCCTCTGCGGTTCTGCATTCAGCCCGGACAAGGAAAAGGGCGTGGTTGTCAGCGGCAACGCAGCTTCAGGCTTCAATACCCTGGGGGCAGCCGCTTCCGCTGCCAAGACCTGCGGATTTAACAAAGAGCAGATGCTGAATGCCCTGGGCATCTGTGTCTATTTCGCTCCCGGCGGCATCGAGTCCAAATTTACTTTCACCCCGCCCGGAAATTTTGAAAAATACGGCGACACCGGGCAGTTCTGCTGGAGCGGGGTCATGACTGCCCTGTGTGTGCAGAACGGCTATATTGGAGACCAGACTATTTTTGATGGACCCCGGGGCTTGCCGAGCCTGCTGGGGGTACCGAAATTTGATTACGATACCTTCATGGCGGACCTGGGCCAGCACTGGTATATCCTCGAAGCGGGCTTCAAACCCTGGCCCATCTGCCGCTGGTTCCATCCCGGCATTAAAATGATGGAAGATATCATGAAAGGCCAGCATTTGAAGCCGGAGGACATCCAAAAAATCATAATCCGGACCCATCCGATGCTGATCGAATTGCCCACCTTCAAGGCCGCGGCAGACTGGGCCAACTCCGGCAAAGAGCTGTGGCTATCTGTTGACAGCATCACTTACGCTCTGGCCTGCGCGGTCTACGGCCTGACTCCGGGACCGGACTGGGTCAAGGAGGAATCTTTGAAATCACCCAAAATCGCCGAGATGACCCGGAAAATCGTCAATCTGGAGCATCCTGATGTTATTAAAAAGATGGCTGCCTGGACCGGTCACCCGGGCAAAATTTTCAGCCAGGCGGTTACTTCTCTGGAGGTAATTACCTCCAAGGGGACTTTCAAGGATGAATCCGCGGATGTTCCCGGAGATAGCTGGAACCCCATGTCCAGGCTGACCAGAGACCAGTTAATCGCCAAATTTAAAAACAACGCCCGGGAAATTCTCTCCGAGGCCAAAATGAATTCCCTGATCGAAGCAGTGGAGGCGCTGGATAAAATCAAGAACGTCAGCGAGTTCATGAAGCTGACCGCGGCATAGAGAATAACCTGAAATGTCTGACGTAATAAGCCTGGAGAACGTCTCCAAGCGGCTCGGGCAGAGAGAAATCCTCCAAAACGTCACCCTGGCCGTACAAAAGGGGGATATCTTCGGCTATCTGGGTCCTAACGGTGCTGGCAAGACTACCACGATCCGGATAATGCTGGGCCTCATGCGGGCTACCTCGGGCAAGGTTTCCGTCCTCGGCAGGGATGTCCAGGAAGATAGAATACGCCAGAAAATTGGCTTTGTCCTGGAGACCGACGGACTATATGACAATATGACGGCCTATGACAACCTGCTCTACTACGCCCAGCTTTACGAGGTCCCCCGGTCCGCGGAAAGGATAAGTAAGGCCTTAGACCTGGTGGACCTGGCTGAAAGAGTCAAAGACAAGGTGGGGGCTTACTCCAAAGGGATGCGCCAGCGGCTGGCATTAGCCAGGGCCATTATCCCCGACCCCCAGGTCTTGATTCTGGATGAGCCTACTGCGGGCGTCGACCCCACCGGCCAGATCGAGGTCCGTCAGGTAATGTTGAACCTGAGCCACAAGGAAGGCAAGACCATCCTGCTGAGTTCTCATAATCTGGACGAAGTCCAGCGCATCTGCAACCGTATAGCTTTAATCCATAAAGGGCAAATAAAATTGGCCGGTGAACTGGAGAAGCTCCAGCGCAATATGAGTCGCGGCGAGTTAGTCATTGAGACAGTTGAGCCGATGCCTGCGGCTTTAACTGACGAGTTGGCCCATTGGCCGGGAATCGGCGTCCAGGACCGGAAAGAACGAGTCTTGACGCTGGCTATTGCCAGGACCGTCGATGTCTCGGGTATTGTCGCCTTCCTGGTCGGAAGAGGCATACGCATAGAGCAGGTTAAAAAGCAGGAGGCTTCCCTGGAAGAGATCTATACTACTATTTTGAAAGAGGCGGGGCAGGGGCAAAATGCGTAAAGTCTGGATTATCGCCCGTAAGGATATCCGGGAAGCCTTTCGCACCCGCAGCACTTATCTTTATATTATTTTTCTCGTGGTTTTTAGTATTATCTATATCAGCAACTACAGCACTGTGATCAGCCGCCTCGTGGCGGAAAACCCCGTCAGGTCTATTTTGATCCAACAAAGCCAGGAGATCCTGAATAGCATGGCGGCTGCTTTGCCCATGATGTTCTCCATATGGCTCTGCACGATCTTTGCTACCTATGCTGTGGTTGTGGAGAAAGCCAAACGCAACCTGGAATCACTCATGGCCGCACCTGTCAGCGTGAACCAGATCTGGATAGGCAAGAGCCTGGCTGTAGTCCTGCCCAGCCTGGCGGTGGGTCTAATCGTAGCTATAGTGGTATATGTTGCGGTTAATTTAGTCCTGATAATCCCCCACACGGGGCGCTTTATAGTCCCGGGACCGGTAGCACTGGTCACCGCCTTTATCATCGTTCCCCTGCTGATTTTTGCGGTGGTGTCACTGGTACTCTATCTTCAGCTGGTCATCTCTAATCCGCGGGTCGCCAATTTCGCCTTTATTGGCATCTTCTTTTTGCTCTTTTTCGGTGTCAACGCTTTAACGCAACTGGGAATGGGCATCGATTTCAGCTACATCTATGGCGGCGTGGTGGTCGTCTGTGGCATCGCGGCCTATTTCCTTTCCCGCTCTTTGACCCGGGAAAAGGTCCTGCTCTCCAGCAAATAATTTACCCCTTTGGCCTCCAGACCGTGCCCCTGGGGGTATCTTCCAGGATAATGCCGAGTTCAGCCAGCCGGGTGCGGATTTCATCGGCCAGCTGGTATTGCTTGGCCTGCCGCAGGTTATAGCGGGTCTTGATAAGCAATTCGATGAACGGCGCTGCTTCCACCGAGCCGGTTTTGGCTTCCGCTGCGGGCAGCCTCAGCCCCAAAACATCTCCTGCCAGCTTTGTCAGAGTCAGACGGGCTGCGGAGATGTCCAGCCCCGAATCAGCGCCCTGGTTTATCTCGCGTGCCAGGTCAAAAAGAATGCCCAGGGCCCTGGCGGTATTAAAATCGTCATCCATGGCCTCGATAAATTGGGC
>JAGDMY010000239.1 GCA_017860765.1 Chloroflexota bacterium
TATAATGAACCCTGGCAAGGTAGCAGGCAATGGAGTCCTGGGAACCGTCATGAATCTGGCTGATGCTTGTGAAGCCGTTATCCGGCCTCTTGGCAACCGGGTGGTCACTCAAATAGGGGAGAGACCCAAAGAAACAGTCCGGGATATTCCAGGGGATGTTGCCTGGTATGCTTATGCCTGTTCACAATGCGGTTACTGCATCGATGAATGCGACCAGTTCTACGGGCGGGGATGGGAGAGCCAGAGCCCCAGAGGCAAGTGGTACTGGCTGAGAGAATATCTGGAAGGCCGGGAGAAGTGGGACCAGTTTATGGTGGACTCTATCGTCTCCTGTACCACCTGCGAATTATGCAACCATCGCTGCTCGGTCTCCTTGCCCATCGAGCCTTCCTGGATGAAACTGCGAGGACAACTGATTCATAAAGAGAAAAAGATGACCTTTCCTCCCTTCGAGATGATGGCTGCGGCAGTGAGCAAGGAAGGAGATATCTGGGCTGGATATCGGGAAGACCGGACGGCCTGGTTCCCGGAGGACCTTAAACCCAAACACGGTCTGCAAGTAAAGTCCAGGGCGGTCTATTTTGCCGGCTGCACCGCCAGCTATGTCGAACGGGATATAGCGATGGCCAGCGTCAGGCTGCTGGATGCCGCTGGAGTGGACTTCACCTACCTTGGCAACCGGGAGAATTGCTGCGGGACGCCTATGCTGGTAGCCGGGAAATGGGAAGTCTTTGCGGAAACGGTCAGGAAGAATATTCAGGCTATCAAAGATGCCGGGGCTGACACAGTCATCACTTCCTGTCCTGCTTGCGATATGATGTGGAGACAGGTTTATCCCAAATGGGCGACCAGGCTAGGCCTCGAGTTCAGTATTAAATGCCGGCATTACAGTGAGGTGGTGGCGGAAAAAATAGCCCGGGGCGAGTTTGCGTTCCCTGGCAACGGTCATGAGCCTTGCACGGTGGCCTGGCATGATTCCTGCCACATCGGCCGGGTATCCGGCGTTTATGAACCGCCTCGCCAGCTTATCAAGGCTATACCCAATGTCAAATTGGTGGAATTGGAGCATCACCATGAAGAGGCCCGCTGCTGCGGTGGAGTTTTGACATTAATTAAGGAGCCGAAGGTAGCGGCGGATTTAGGCCAGGTTAGACTCGATGAAGTGCAGAAAGCCGGCGCAGAAAAGGTAGTGGCGTTGTGCCCGTGCTGCGAGTTTCAGCTGCGCGTCAGCGCCGATAAGAAGAAGATGCCGGTAGAAGTCATTGACCTGGCACGTTTTGCATCTTCCCGGCTGGGATATGAATTTCCTGACCCCAATCCCGAGGTTCAGAGGCAATGGGCGGTCTTTGAAGGGATGATTGCCCTGATGACACCTGAGGGTTTCGCCCAGTTGATGGGCACAATGTGGCCGGAGCTGATAAATGCCATGCCTTTGGGCATGGGACCGATGATGCGGGTGATGGGCAAAATACCCGGGGCTTTAAAACTCATGAAACCGATGTTCCCCATACTGTTCCCCAAACTGTTACCTATGATGCTGCCCAAGGTTATGCCGGTCATGCTGGCAAGGGTTGGCGAGCGGATTCCCATGCCGGACTATATGCGCGAACAGATGCCGGATCTTATGCCCAAAGTGATGAGTAATTTGATGCCGCATATGATTGGCGATGTAGTCCCGCTGGTGACCCAGCCCATGATAGATTACCTGACGGGAAAAGCCAAATAAAAATTGCTTGATATCAAGTGGACAGCCATTTGATAAAACGTTGGAGGTCTTGGATCTTTTCGCGGGGGCCGCAGAAAGCTTCCGAAGAATCCACGGTAACTCCCCAGCGTATTTTTAAACCCTGCTGGCACTCGGCACGATCCAGCCCTGCTTTCCATTCCCGGCAGCAAGCCGGCTTAAAGGCGTGAATTACGCAGTCAGCCGTGGGAGGGTTCCTCTTATGGCGGGAAGTCTTGAGAAAGGCACAACGCCCGCTATTTTGCCGGATGAGCAGGCTGTTTGTCCCCGGCCAGCGCTTATCGATGTATTTCTGCCTGAATTGCTGCCAGCTAACACCCAAAGCACCTGCGATTTGATGTGCTTCAGCTAAACTCAACCTCGGCTGGTATTTCGTGCAGCAGGTTCCGCAGCGTAAACAGGGAATTTCCAAATTCTATCTTATAGCACTATCGATTGCGATTAAAACCACCCAAATTTCATATATGGGCCATGCCGATCTTTTTTTGGGTTTTCAGGCTGTGGCTATTTTCTCTTTCAGCTGGACTACCGTCTTCCGCTTTTCATCATTTGAGTCCAGATCACAGGTATAGCCGCATTGCAGGCACCCTTCGTAACGGCCATAGTAGTCTGCACTCAAGTAGATGTTGCCCCCGCATTTGGGGCATTGCTTACGGATTAACATGGTTTCCTTTGTTCTCCTGCCATAGATTTCGGTCAGCGGTATTATCTTGAGATCAAAGCCTCCCGGCAATGATCGTTATATTATTGCGCCTTCCCGATGATTTTCACTTTTTCCCGGATAATTATTACCTGACCTTCTATAAATGTTATAACGTAATTTTTCGATTTAAGTCAGGATAGCTCCGAAATTCCGAAAGTATATATTATAGGTGTGTAAAATTTTTGTCAAATACTTATGCGAGAAACCACTGCGAGCTTTCGTTTGATTCCATTCATTTTTATATTATACACCTTTTTAGATACAATGTGTGACATATATCACAAAAATATGACTTTTTTATTTACCTCATTATTGACAGAGTATGGTGGCATCTTATTAAAAGAGTATTAAAATATGATTTTGTGCCTGGAAATAGTAGAATGGGTTGAGGGTGGGGAATTTGAAAGGTCTTGGAATCGCAGCCAGGTGGATTTTTATCCTGTGTCTGCCGGTCCTCTTTTTTACAGCCAGTATTGCCTGGGGTTTCAACAGCACCTGGCTGTTCGATTATGGGTTTCATAAATATAATATCGGCCAGGCTACCGGCATCCCGGAGAGTGAGCTGAATAAAATCGGTGAAAGCTGGAAGAATTATATTAACTCTGAAGACCAATACTGGGAGATCAGGGTTACCGTCAATGGCAAGTCCTTTGAGCTGTTTACACCGGAAGAGCAAATTCATTTTAAAGACGTAAAAGGGTTGATCTGGCTGGATTATCGGGCCGGGATAGCGGCGCTGATAATATTCCTAGCTTATTCGTTGACCTACCTGTTTCTGGGGCGCGGCAGCCGCCGGCGGCATCTGGCGCAGAGTGTTATCTGGGGCAGCGGCCTGACGATATGCCTGATGGTTATAGCTGGCATTGCCTCCGCGTTGGACTTTGAAGATTTGTTCTTAAGGTTCCACTACCTGGTGTTTACCAATCCTTATTGGTCAGCTGAAGGTTAT
>JAGDMY010000240.1 GCA_017860765.1 Chloroflexota bacterium
CTGGGTCGCGGGACGTTTCAGAAAAGAGCCGATGGGCACTATGCCGGTGCCCCAGCCGTCCATCACCCCGAAATTGACAGTCCAGGGCACCGAAATTGTTCCGGACTTAAAACCGACGGCTTTTCCCAAATATAAACCTGAATTAAAGCCCAAATCCAGATCACCTTATCCGGTAAATGGCTCCAAGAACTGGCTATGGAATCGTTTGCACGCCTCCCCACCGGCCCCTGCGCTGCCCCCGGCTACAATAGCCACCCCGCCCGTTTCCCCGATGGGCGGAGAAGCCGTTGCCCCGGAGGCAGTCCCGTTGACAGGCGGCGAGGCGGCAGTGAGAGAGCCTGCGGAAGCAGAAAAGCCAGTAGAGAAAAAGGAGGAAGCTTCTTCTAAAGCGGGGCCTTCCAGGGACCTGAAACAGGTTGCCCAGGAAGTCTGGAAAAAATATGGCGAAGCGGCGGCCCAGATTACAGCCGACGGCTGGAAGCTCCCGCCACTGGAAATTTTGGATAATACGCCTGAAGTTGAGTTCAGCCAGGCCGATAACATGAAGAAGGCCAAGTTGATTGAAGATGCGCTGGCCAGCTATGGTGTGGAGGGCAAGGTTGTTCAGATCAACGTTGGTCCTACCGTCACCCAGTTCGGCATTGAACCCGGCTGGGACAGGAAGCTCAAGGAGATCAAGGAAAAGGACAAAAATGGCGATGTCCAGCGAAAGATAGAAGAGGTCGCCAGGACCAGAGTCAAGGTGGACAGGATCACCTCGCTTTCCAACGATCTGGCGCTGGCCCTGGCTGCACCCAGTATCCGGATCGAGGCCCCGGTGCCGGGCAAGTCGGTGGTCGGCATCGAGGTGCCCAATACCACCATCGGCACGGTCAGTTTACGCAGCGTGGTGGAATCCAACGTCTTTCAGAAAATGCAGGCCCGGGCCAAATTAACAGTTGCCCTGGGGAAGGGGGCCGGCGGGGAGTCAGTAGTCGGCGACTTAACCAAAATGCCGCACCTGCTTATCGCCGGGGCGACTGGCAGCGGCAAGACGGTCTGTATTCACTCAATTATCTGTTGCTTCCTGCTTTATAATACTCCGGGCGATATCCGCTTCATTATGATCGACCCTAAAAGGGTGGAGCTGACCAATTATAACAGCCTGCCCCATCTGGCGACCCCGGTGATCGTGGAAACCAACCGGGCTTTACTATCGCTGCGCTGGCTGGCCCAGGAAATGGATAAAAGGTATCAAATCCTGGCTGCTTCCAGGTCTCGCAATATCGAGGCCTACAACAAAGCCCGGCCGCATGAGAAACTGCCCTACCTGGTGCTCGTCATAGACGAGCTGGCTGACTTAATGATGACTTCGGGGGAAGAAGTCGAACGTACCCTCTGCCGTCTGGCCCAGCTTGCCCGGGCTGTCGGCATTCACCTGATAGTCGCTACCCAGCGCCCTTCAGTGGACGTGGTAACCGGCCTTATCAAGGCCAATTTCCCCACTCGCATCAGCTTCGCCGTCACCTCCCAGGTAGACTCACGCACCATTCTGGATTCAGGGGGCGCCGAAAAGCTCCTGGGCCGGGGGGACATGCTCTATATGCCCACTGAAGCCGCCAAACCGAAGCGTTTGCAGGGCTGTTTTGTTTCCGACCCTGAGACCGAGAGGCTGGTCTATTTCTGGAACAACCAGCGTAAAGAAGAAGCTTCCCAGCTCAAAATGGATGACCTGGTTGAGGCCGAAGCCGCCGGTTTGGAGAAACCCCCGCCCGACCCGCTTCTTGAGGAAGCTCGCAAATTAGCCCAGGAGCACGAGAATATCTCCACCTCTTTCCTGCAGAGGCACCTTCGCATTGGCTATCCCCGCGCCGCCCGCATTATGGAGGAGCTGGAAGAAGAGCTAGGAGAGGAGCAGGACTCTGATCACGCGGCTGGTGAGGACGAGAGTGGGGAGGACAAATAGGACCAGACCCTATAACTCAAACCTGGATAAAGTTCATCACGTAGAGCAACCACTTCTGTCCCGGTTCACCAATCTTTACGTATATTTTCTTGGGAAGTTTTATCTGAAAAGGTATCCCCCTTTGGAAAAGGGGGACCAAGGGGGATTTTCTAGCCGGTAGGCGGCATATTTTCCAGAATATTTTCGACGACTCCCTCTATATTGGTCAATACCTCTGTGTCGTTAAACCTCAATACTTTGAAGCCTAAGTTAACTAAATGTTTATCTCTTTTTTTATCCTTTTCTAACATCCCATCGGTATAATGCTGTCCTCCATCTACCTCAATAACCAGCCTGGCCGCAGGAGAATAGAAGTCTACGATATAATTCCTGATCGCTTTTTGTCGATAGAATTGGTAGCCGTTCAATTGCTTTAAACGGATCTTTGACCACAGATGACGTTCGGCATCGGTCATGTTGGTTCTCAGGCTTCTGGCATAGCCTTTCAGGCGTTTGTTATACAATAACATGCTTTAAAAAATCCCTCTAAATCTCCCTTTAAAAAAGGGAGAGGTTTGCGGTTATCTATCGTTGCCCCGGGGTCCCCGGGCAATCTCTACGAACTCAAATTCGCGCCTCAGCTCAATAATGCGGTCTCTCAGCAGGGCCGCTTTCTCAAACTCCAGGTTCCGGGCTGCCTGTTTCATCTGGACCTCCAGGTCTTTGATCAGGCGGGTAACTTCTTCGCGGGTGGAAGGGCCCCGGTAAGGTTGAGAGGCATCATAACTGGCCTTTTCCTCGGCTACGGAAGCGGCCACGCGTTCAGTAATGTCCTTGACCGCCTTGCGTATGCTATGAGGGGTGATGCCATTAGCCCGGTTATAGGCTTCCTGGATCTGGCGTCGACGCCTGGTCTCCTCAATGGCCTCGTGCATGGAGACAGTCACGCTATCGGCATACATTATCACATGACCTTCGATATGACGGGCGGCCCGGCCCATGGTCTGGATTAAAGCCCCTTTGGAACGCAAATAGCCTTCTTTATCGGCATCCAGAATAGCCACCAGGCTGACCTCAGGCAGGTCGAGACCCTCCCGCAAAAGGTTGATGCCCACGACTACATCATAGACTCCCAGCCTCAGGTCGCGCAGTATCTCCACCCTCTCCAGGGTATCCACTTCGGAGTGCAGATAATGGGTTTTAACCCCCATCTCCAGCAGATAATCCGCCAGCTCTTCGGCCATGCGCTTGGTCAGGGTCGTTATCAGGCAGCGCTGGCTCCTCTCTACCCGACATTTGATTTGATATAGCAGGTCATCAATTTGACCCCTGGTCGGTTTGACTTCGATAGTCGGCTCCAGCAGCCCGGTGGGCCGTACCAATTGTTCTACGATCTGCTGGCTGTGAGCTTGTTCGTATTCAGCCGGTGTCGCCGAGGTGCAAATAACCTGATTTA
>JAGDMY010000241.1 GCA_017860765.1 Chloroflexota bacterium
CAGGGGTAAACCTCAACTTCTAAACCTGCGGTCCTTTTCCCGGGACATGATAAATTATCTTCCAGCAGTAAAGACCGCCCGCCTCGGTCAACTTCTCCGCCGGTAGCAGACCAATTAGGGCTTGCGTATTCAAACTCCAAGTGGTATGCTTTAGCTCAAGTAAACGTTTTAAATAACCCCTTTTCGGTATCTCAAACTTGAGGGAGCACAGGGGTTATGTTATGATACTTGTGGGATATTACATGTATCGGGAGTTAAATTAGGTACTCCGAGACCGCAATATGGTAGCAGAAAAAACCAATATTAACGAAAAGACAAGTACAGAAAAAGAAAGAGCGCTGGAACTGGCGATAACGCAAATAGAAAAACGTTTTGGTAAAGGTTCCGTTATGAAGCTGGGAGAAAACACCGCCACGCCGATTGATGTTATTCCCAGCGGTTCGATTTCACTGGATATCGCTTTAGGGGTCGGGGGTATACCCAAAGGGAGAATTACGGAAATATTTGGCCCTGAGGCATCGGGGAAGACCACCCTGGCCCAGCACATCATTGCCGAAGCCCAGAAGCGGGGAGAGGTAGCGGCTTATATTGATGTAGAGCACGCTTTAGACCGCTCCTATGCGGCTGGCTGCGGCGTTAAGACGGAAGACCTTTATATCTCTCAGCCTGACACTGGAGAACAAGCGCTGGAAATTACTGAAGCCCTGGTACGAAGTGGGGCAGTGGATGTTATTGTGATTGATAGTGTTGCCGCCCTGGTCCCTCAAGCAGAAATTGAGGGCGAAATGGGAGATGCTCATGTCGGCTTGCAAGCTCGCCTGATGTCGCAAGCCTTAAGAAAACTGGCAGCTGCTATCTCCAAATCCAACACCGCGGTCATCTTCATCAACCAGCTACGGGAAAAGGTAGGTATCGTTTTTGGCAATCCCGAAGTGACACCGGGTGGTAGAGCTTTGAAATTCTATAGCTCGGTAAGGATCGATCTCAGACGCGTCGAGACTATCATGCAGGGCAATGAAGCGGTGGGCAATCGCGTGAAAGCCAAAATAGTTAAAAACAAGGTTGCTCCGCCATTTAGAAGTGCCGAATTCGATATCATGTTTTCCCATGGCATAAGCAAAGAAGGGGACCTCATAGACCTGGGGGTCCAATCAGGGCTAATTAGCAAGTCCGGTGCTTTCTTCTCCTACGGTGATGTTCGGCTGGGCCAAGGCAGAGAGAATGCTAAAAATTATCTGAGCCAGCACCCTGATCTCGCCGGGGAGATAGAGCAGAAGATACGTGCCTCAGCCGCTGCTGTTTCTTCTCCTTCAACGGCTGGTGAAAGCCCTGATTAGTCTAGCCTTAATTTAAAGGTATAAAAGAATAAAGGATCCCAAAGAGGCTGAGGCCTGGTATCTCAGCCTTTTATATTTTATATATGCAGAAATTGAAAAGAAAAATTACCGCAATCCGAGCCGGCCGGAACACCCGTGTCCCGCGCTCCAATATTTTCCTGGATGGTAAGTTTTCCTTCAGCCTGGACAATGAGGTCCTGGTTAAAGAATCCTTAAAAATAGGGCAGGAGCTGTCCTCAGCCCAAATCAGGCAGCTTACCGAGGCCAATACTGTCCAGCGCTGCCACGATGCGGCCCTGCGGTTCCTCAGCTTTCGACCCCGCAGCAGAGCTGAAACCAGACTGCGCCTGCATCAGCGCGGCTATCCAGACGCTGTCATCGAAGGCGTAATTTCACAATTGGAGCGCAGCGGGCTCCTGGATGATAAGGCCTTTGCCGAGTTCTGGAAAGAAAACCGGAACACTTTTCGGCCGCGTGGCCAGCGCATGCTCAAGCTGGAGCTGCGCCGTAAGGGAGTGCAATCCACTATCATTGAAGAGGTCACGGAAAACGTCGATGAACCTGAAAATGCCCTTAAGGCGGCAGTCGCCAGGGCCAGGACCATACCGGCCGGAGACTACCAGGTTTTTCGCCAGCGTCTGGGCAATTACCTTCAGAGGAGGGGTTTTAGTTACCGGGTGATAAATACTGCTGTCAAAAAAGCCTGGCAGGAAAGGACTGGAAATTCCAGCCCGGAATCTGCTCTGGGCGAAGATGTCAGTGTGGTCGAATAAAGGATATTTGTCCCCGGTATTAATATATCGCAAAGGGGGAGCAAGTTAAATTGAACATCAGCACATTATTTTTAGGGCTGGGTATTCTGGGTGCCTTTATCATCGGGATCGTGCTGGGCGGCTTCTTGATCTGGATCTTAAGGGGCGCGGTGATGGGCAGAAGACGCCGCATCGCAGAGAGAAAAGCTGCCAGGATAGAGGCGGAAGGACGCAACGTAGCCAAGGGTATCATAGATGAGGCCAAAAAAGAGGCGGAAAAGGTCAAAACGTCGGCAGATGCAGAATATCGCCAGAGACGTTCTGAACTTCAACGCCAGGAGAACCGTTTAACTCAGAAAATAGATTCATTGGACCATAAGCTGGAAAATCTGGAAAATCGCGACCGGAACCTTAATAACCGGGAAAAAGAAATCGAAACTCTGCGAACTAATATCGTAGAAATCCGTGATAAAGAGCTGAAAAAACTGGAGGAAGTCTCCAATATGACCAGCGCCGACGCCAAGAAGATGCTGCTGGAAAACATGGAGGCGGAAATGAAGCAAGAAACGGCCCGCCGCATCCGTGATTGGGAAGTTACCCTCCAGCAGCAGGCCAACGAGAAGGCCCAGGAGATTCTGTCCCAGGCTATTCAGCGCTCAGCCTCCGAGATCGTCTCGGAGACCACGGTGTCCGTGGTACCAATTCCTAATGATGAGATGAAAGGAAGATTGATAGGGCGGGAAGGACGGAATATCCGGGCCCTGGAGCAGGCTACCGGTGTAGACCTGATAATTGATGACACTCCGGAGGCGGTAACACTATCCAGCTTCGACCCTGTGAGGCGTGAAATTGCCCGCCTGTCCTTAACCCGCCTGATTCTCAACGGGCGTATTCATCCGGCCCGTATTGAAGAAGTTGTGAATAAAGCTAAAGAAGAAGTCGAAGCTACTATTTACAGCGCCGGAGAGCAATCTGCCATAGGGGTGGGCGTACAGGGGTTGCGTCCGGAACTTATCAAGGTCTTGGGCCGGTTAAAATACCGCACCAGTTACGGTCAAAACGTTTTGAACCATAGCATTGAGACTGCTTTCCTATCAGGTATGATTGCCGGCGAACTGGGGGCCAACGTGACTCTGGCCCGCAAAGCCGGCTTGCTGCACGACATCGGCAAGGCCATAGATCGGGAGGTAGAAGGCAGCCATGCCGCTATCGGGGCTGAACTGGTTCAGCGCTGGGATAAGTCGCCGGAGATAGCCCAGGCTATCGGGGAGCACCATAATGAAGCCCCCGGCGCGAATCTCTGGAGAGCTATATCAAGCGCCTGGAAACCCTCGAAAATATAGCTAACAGCTTCAAAGGTGTCGAGAAGTCCTTTGCTATCCAGGCCGGACGCGAAATTCGTATTCTGGTCAAACCGGAGGAAATTAATGACCTGGATTCCATCCGTTTGGCCAGGGACATAGTCAATAAAATTGAGGAAGGCATGGAATACCCGGGGCAGATTAAAGTCACGGTGATCCGGGAGACCCGCGCTGTAGATTTCGCAAAATAACCTGAGCTTCTCCCTTTGGCAAAGGGAGACGGGAGAGGGATTTTCCAATTGGTCTTGTAGTCGAAGAAGGTAAATCCCCCTTAATCCCCCTTTAGCGAAAGGGGGAAATGAACATATTGAAAGGCTAGAAACTAAAACATGCAAATCCTGGCGATCGGCGATGTAATAGGAAAACCGGGCAGAGAGACCGTCCATAGGGTACTGCCCGGTCTGCGTCAGCAATATAACCTGGACCTGGTTATTGCCAATGCGGAGAATGCTGCCGGAGGCCTGGGCCTCACACTGAGCACTGCCAAAGAGCTCCTGGATATCGGGGTCGATATTTTGACCTCGGGCAACCATGTCTGGGACCAGAAGGAAATCATCCCTTATTTGGACGGAAACCTGCCCATACTGCGGCCCTTGAATTATCCCCCCGGAGTGCCCGGGCGGGGTTGCATCGTGCGGGAGAATATCGCTGTCATTAACCTCATCGGCCGGACCTTCATCGGCAACTTTGACTGTCCTTTCCGGGCGATGGATACCCTGTTGGCCGGCTTCAGGAATAAATACTCCATTATTATCGTGGACTTCCATGCCGAAGCAACCTCGGAGAAGGTAGCCATGGGGCATTATCTTGACGGGCGAGTCAGCGCAGTCGTCGGCACACACACCCACGTCGGTACTATTGATGCCAAAATATTTCCTCGAGGTACTGCCCACATCACGGATATCGGAATGGCGGGGCCTGCGGATTCGATTATTGGCGATGATGCACAGAGCGTGCTGCAGCGGTTCCTGACTGTCATGCCCCACCGGCTGGCCGTGGGCAGCGGGAAAAAGATGATTCCCACCGGCTGGCCGTGGGCAGCGGGAAAAAGATGATTTTTAATTCCGTCCTGATCGCCGTCGACGACAAGTCCGGGAAAGCCTTAAGCATTGAACGCGTTGACCGGGAAGTAGACCTGCAGTGAGCCAGGTTGATTTGCATATCCACACTACGGCCTCCGACGGTAAATTTTCTCCGCTTGAAATAGTCTGCAAGGCCCGGGAAGCCGGTCTGACCTATATCTCCATTTGCGACCACGATTCCATAGAGGGAGTAAGACCTGCCCGGGAAGCAGCCTCACATTACCCTGGCCTCACAGTCATCAGCGGGGTTGAGATTAATACGGATATAGCCGCGGGCGAACTGCATATTCTGGGTTATTTATTCGACCTATCCAGCGATGAGTTAAAAACTACCCTTGAGGGGCTGCGCAACTCCCGGATAGAGCGGGCCAAAAAGATGATTCGCAAGCTGCGTAAACTGGGTATTGACATTGATTTCGAACGCGTTCAGGAGCTGGCCGGTACCGGTTCTATTGGCAGGCCTCACATCGCCCAGGCGATGCTGGAAAAAGGCTACATAAACTCCTTCAAAGATGCCTTTCTAAGGTATATCAGCCGTGGTTGCCCGGCTTATGTCGAGAGGGATAAGATAACACCGGCAGAAGCCACCCGCCTGATCCTGAGAGCTAATGGATTACCTGTGATGGCCCATCCCCTCACCTTCGAAAACCCGGAAAATCTGATCTGCGAATGTAAGGCTGCCGGCCTTGTAGGCCTGGAAGTTTACTACAATTCCTATACCCCGGAGCAAATCCGCGACTTGCTCAGGATAGCCAGTAAATATGGGCTGATTTCCACGGGTGGCAGTGATTTTCATGGTCTGGATAGCAACAATGAGCTTCCTCTGGGGGCCGTGGACGTTCCTCTGGAAGCTGCCGTAAATCTCATAGCCCTGGCCCACCATGAAGGTTAAAATGAGCATGCCCAATTTTATTCTCCTTCACTCCCATTTAGAAGAGAGTACAGATGCTGGTTGAATTCGGCCTGTTCCTGGCGGCCTCTTATCTGATAGGCTCAATACCCCTGGCCTATATCATCGCCAGATGGCGCTACGGGTTAGACATCCGCAAATACGGCAGTGGCCAGGTGGGAGCCAGCAACCTCTACCGCAGCGTGTCAAAAAAGGCAGGCATCCTGGTAGGGCTTTACGATGCCGGGAAAGGCGCCCTGCTGGTCTGGATCGCCCATTTGCTGGGAATGGAACTCTATATGGAAGTGGCCGTGGGCATTGCCGTCGTTGTGGGGCACAACTGGCCGATTTTCCTCCGTTTCAATGCGGGCCGGGGTCTGGCTACCACGGCCGGCGTGGCCTTTTACCTTTTCCCCTGGGGCATCTGGGCCTTTGTAGCCGGGGCCGTGTTCACCTTGCTGCTGGGAGCTTCGCCTTTGCCTGTCCTGGTAGGGCTGGCAGCCATCCCGCTGGCCAGCTGGCTCTTCCAACAGCCACTGGAGCTTACCCTCGGGCTATCGGCCCTCTTTTTGATTCTGGTTGTGCGGCGCGTCACTGCCCCGAAGACTGACCGCAGCAGCCTGGTCAGCACCCGAGGATTGCTGATAAATCGCTTCCTTTTCGATCGCGATATCAGGGACGGCAAGGCCTGGATTACGTTCAAACCGCCGGCGGCTGACAAAACTAACACCCGGAGGGGAAATGAATAGTATGCCCCGCTGCAAGCGCCATCCCGGTTCTGAGACCGGCCTCAGCTGCGGTAAATGTGGAGATCCCATCTGCCCGAAATGTCTGGTCCAGACTCCTGTGGGTGCTCGCTGCCCGGCCTGCGCCCGGGTTTCCAGGGTGCCGACCTATCAAATCTCCCGGGTATATTATCTGAGAGCCATAGGGGCTGGATTGGGACTATCTATCGCCTGCGGTCTGTTGTGGGGATTCATCCAGACTTTCCTGTTTTCTTCCTTCTTTAATTTTCTGATCGCTGCAGCGGCGGGTTACGGCATCGGCGAAGGAATTAGCCTTTCCGTCAATCGCAAAAGCGGCCTCGGGCTTTGCATTATCGGCGGCGTGGCAGTAGCCTTGAGCTATCTGATCGGCATTTTTACTATGGGGCGAGGGCATTTCGCTCCTTTTGATATTCTCGCCATTGGAATAGGTATTTTTGTGGCGGTGACCCGTTTACGCTAAAATATACTGGTCGCCGCGGGGCGAGCCCTGGAGGTGGCAGCTATGTCCGGGGATTTAAATTTAAGACAAGGGAGAGACCGATGCGCAAAGTCGCGGTAGTCGGCGTCGGTCAGACCAAATTCAGCGGTGCTCAAAGGCTTGAGCTCTTTTCAGAAGCAGCCCTGGAAGCCCTCGCTGGCGCCGGCCTGAGAACAGGAGATATTCAGGCTTTGCATGTCGGGAACGTCCTCAGCGACTTCGAAGAAGGGCAGCAGCTAGCCCACCCCTTCATCGCTGAGAATCTGGGCTTGAAGAATATTCCCACCAACACTTTCGATGGAGCTTGTGCTTCTTCCTCCGTCGCCATCCGCGACGCCTTCATCTGGATTGCCTCCGGAATGTATGACGTCATACTGG
>JAGDMY010000242.1 GCA_017860765.1 Chloroflexota bacterium
TCAATCATAAAATTATTGCTTAAAGAGCCAAATTATCAAGAAGTCACCTGGAGGCTGACATATTAAAAATGGCGAAATTAAAGAATCCTCCACATTTGCTGGATTCGGCTGGTACGCCCTTCAGATATTGGAGACCGCCCCTTAACCTGGAGGCAGGTTATCCGGAGCTGAGGGCGGGTCATTCTAAATAAGTCTTGTTACCCTTGGTCTGATATATCTTAAAAACCCAAAATCTAAATCCCAACCGGCATCAATGGTAATCCCCCGCCGACATTGATCGCTTCACCAGTGATATAAGAGGATGGTTCTGTCACCAGGAAGAGAGCCACGGCCGCTATTTCCTCAGGTTTGCCCATCCTTTGCATCGGCGCCGTCTTTCCTTTGGCAACGAAATAGGCTTCCCTTTGCTCCTCTGTCATGTTCTTTATACGTGGTCCATAATACTCAGTGCGTATCGGTCCAGGCACAATGGCATTAACCAGAATATTGAAACTGACCAACTCTATTGCCAGATTCTGGGTTAAAGAGATGACCCCAGCTTTAGCGGCATGGTAATGCACCACGGACCTCGGTGGGTTAACCGCGCCCAATGAAGAAATATTGACGATCCGGCCGTATTTCTTTTCTTTCATGTGGGGTACGACTGCCTTGGAACACAAAAACACGCTTTTTAAATTCAGATCGATAATCCTGTCCCAATCCTCTTCAGTTACCTCTTCCAGGGACCACATGGTCCCGAGAGCACCGGCATTATTAACCAGGATGTCGATTTTACTAAATTTACGGATGGCAGCGTTCACCATTTCCTGTACCTGACTGTTATTGGTAACATCACACCGTATGAAAAAGGCCTTTCCACCCATTTTGGATATCTCATCTACAGTTTTCTTTCCTTGAGGCTCAGAGATATCTGAGATAACCACCGAGCAGCCTTCCGCCGCAAACTTGAAGGCCATCGCTCTCCCCATTCCAGTCGCACCACCGGTAATAACAGCTACTCTATTATCAAGCAACATGAATTTTTCTCCTGTTAAATTATTTCTTAGTCCCGGTTAATAATTTGTTCCTGGCCTCTCTTTGTTTTGAGAGATAGATGATGGATCTGAACCATAACTCCGTTTATCGTATTAAGTTAGTCAGCTCAGCGATGTTGGCCAGTTCGTCAAGGTGATCAACGGCACTGATAATCTTCTCCCTCTTTTGTTTATCTAAATACTTGCCGGTTAAGGAATGGAATTTAGAGATGATCTCTGGTTTGCTAGCTGGATTCTCAGGGTCACCCTTTGGATAATCAACATGGGCCCGTAATGTAGACCCGTCATTTAACTCGGCAATTAATGTAGCCGGATAGGCGCGGGGATACATAGCCTCGGCTTCAGGATCAAATTCCCATGCCACTTTTTCGGCCACGGCTAATACTTGAGCATCCTTCAGTGCTTCAACTCCGAATTCATCCATGCCCCCTTTATTTTTACAGATCGCGGTCGCGATAGCCCAAGGGAGGCTGAACTGTGCATCGACATGAGTTTTCGGCTTAAGTTTTTGCTCAATTGGATTACAGAGCATCTTGATTGAGAAATCTCCAACTTTGGCCACGATCCTTTTCACATTATCCGATCGAACACCCTGGCGATACAAATCTACAGCGCAATCAAAGACGGGTCCGCAAAAGCGGCAGCAAGCGTACATCTTAATACTGGTGTCCTTCATTTCCCATTTTTGGCCCAAAGATTCCGTGATACGCCTGTAATCGAACTGATCTTTAAAAGAGAAGGCACGAATAAGCCCGTTTGGCCCATCAAATACGGTTCCGGCTCCGATAAAGTGCTTCTCCGCCAGAGATGCGGCCAAAACGCCCCCCATAGCTGGATGCCCTGCCTGGAGTGGCTTCTGCCACGCACCCTCTCCCGTGCATTCCTGGGTGCCAGAGGCAAAACTTCCGGCTATGCCCAGAGCGTATTTAGTTCTCTCTACGTCCAATCCTATCACTTTGGCGCAAGAGGCTGCCGCGCCGAACACTCCACAGGTGCCGGTCGGATGGAACCCCTGGTAATATGATTTGCCCAGGAAAGACTCGCCCAGGCGGATCATGACCTCAAGACCCAAAACATAGGCTAAAAGGAACTCCTTCCCGGAAACGCCCCGGTTCTCAATCCAGCGCATGCGCTGAAGTGCCATTGAGCAAGGCAGCGTTCATCATCGACGTCTTGAAACCATGAGCTACCACCGAACTGCGGCTATTCCCTCCCTCTGCTTGAAGCACCTCTGTCAGTATGTTAATCTGAGGTCTGTTGGATGAACCTACCATACAGCCTATTAAATCGAGAGCAAATTCTTTGGCCTTCTCCACGGCCTCGTGGGGGACAGATTCAAACTTTTCTCTGACAACAAACTCGGCGATTACTTCAGCCAGCCATTTTGGTTTCTTTCTATTATCCACTAATTGCCCCTCTTGAGATAATCATTATCTTGAAACAGCCCCTCCGGCACATAGACGAAGCCTTCTAGAATCCTTCGAGAAGTCCGTCCAAACGCCACCAGCTTCACCTTAGGTCCCTGGGAAGTATTTTCCACATCCACCTCAACTGGCATCTTCCCACTGGGATGGCCGATGAGCACGATTTTGGTCTCTCTGGCCCTGGGAGAACAGACACGGTTGACGATTGTTCCTTCGATCATCGCGGCAACCGCCGTACAAACGGCACCAGTCCCGGCGTAAGTCTTGTGCATCGTCTGCATGAAATAAGATCGGGCGACAAAATCGATATCAGCACTCTCTATACGAGCTCCGTCGGTGAAACTCGTGTAAGCAGTCGGCCTGTTGACAAAGATTATTAATGGCCGGGTAGGGCTTTCAAATCGCGCCTTGGCCGGATCAGTCGCCAGTCCGAGGAATTTTGATACTGCTCCCCGGATGAGCTCAATGCTTTCCAGAGTGTCGATCACCTTCGGGTCCATGGGGCCCTCAATTCCGGAAAACCCCAGTGACTCAGCTTTGAAGAAACAAGCCGGATTTCCTACGTCCACGATGGAGAGTTCGGCTTTGCCAATGGCGGGAAGCGAAAGCGTATCCACCGGGTTACCGGTGGGCAAAATCCCGCTCCCCAGGGTTCCGCAGGTTTCAGAATAATCGAGGAGAATTTTGCTACCTGTGCCTGGGACTCCGTCGATGGCGTAATCACCAGTATATTTGGCCTTTCCACCAGAGACAGCAACATAGGCCTTTAAAACCTTCTTGGTATTGGTATTATAGATACGGACAAGAGTCCGCGGTTCCGTCACCCTTACTAGTCCTTCATCGATGGCAAAGGGCCCCACTCCGGAGGAGATATTGCCGCAGTTTCCTGAGAAATCAACGAAGGCTTCATCTATGGACACTTGCCCCATGGTGTAGTTGACATCAGCGTCGGTGCGTTTAGAAGGCCCAATAATGGCCACTTTGCTGGTCAGGGGATCAGCGCCGCCCAAACCATTAATCTGCCTGACGTCGGGGCTGCCAAAAATACTCAGGATGACTCTCTCCCTCAACTTTAAATTCTCAGGCAGATCTTTTTCATGGAAATAGACTCCCTTACTGGTCCCTGCTCTTTGGATGACGCAGGGTATCCTTCGAAAATCACCCATGGCAAACCTCCTGCTTAAGGAATTTTCAACTTGCTATACGGGACCATCCAGATTCCCCGGGTTTTGCATATCCTCAAGTTAATAAATTATCACTCTAAATCAAGCGTCAGCTATACCTGAATTGATGGAGCGGAACTTGCCGGTGGTAATACTTAATCATTTCGTTGACGGCTTTGGCGGCCTCATCCACGCTGGGGAAAAAAGGCACTTTTTCTGCGACAAGACGGCTCCTCAGGCTTGCCCGAAGCTGGTAATTCCAGCTTTCCCCTTCGGCAATACCCGGAGATCTTTCGTCAAAAACCACCAGCAGCGGTTTGGTGTATTTCTTCTTGACGTTGATATAACCTTCGCAGCTGTCTGTCAACTCTTGAATGAAATGGTCACGGTCAAAAGGGGGATCTTCCTCGGCATCTGCTGCGATAAAATCGAAGGCAGAGTTTTGGGCCATTTCGGCCGCCATTGCCTCCATGGTGAAGGGGTCTCCTGCCACTATGATTGAGCAATCCGCCGGGTTGCCGATCCAGTCCCAGATCTGGGAGCCCCGCCGCTTGAATTCTTCGCGAATCTTCCCGGGCAGTTCGGGTACTTCAAATCCGTTCTCTGCCCAACAATCGGCGGAGAGTATGCTGCGTCCACCACCACACCCCACGATCCCTACCCGGCGACCTGTGATCGGCGGCAGTAGAGAAAAGGCCAGTGCCAGGTTAACTGCTTCATCGATGTGCCGCGCCGGGATTGCCCCCACCTGACGCATGGCAACTTCCCAGATTTTGCCGGATCCAGCCAGGGTGGCTGTATGAGTGGCAGTCAGGCGGGCTCCAACGCTAGTCCGACCTCCCTTGCAGATGATTATTGGTTTGCTTTCGGCTGCACGGCGCACTAGCTTCAGGAATTCGCGCGCATCGCCTTTCACTCCCTCTATATAGCATACGATCACTCTGGTTTGAGGGTCGGAGGTGAAATATTCGATCAAGTCGTTCTGATTAATATCGAGCGCATTGCCGTAGCTCACCACCTTACTGAATCGCAATCCTCTTAAACTGCCTATATGAACAAGCTCGGTGGAGTTGCCGCCGCTCTGGATTATTGCCCCCACCGGACCAGGTTCGCGCGGAAAATCGTAGCCAAAAGCCAGCCCGTCTTCGGGAGAAAAAATCCCAAGGCAATTGGGGCCGATGAGACGGAGGCCGCATTCCCGTGCTTTTTTGAGCACCTGCATTTCCATATCTTTCGCCTCCGCCCTCCCGGTTTCAGCGCTGCGACCGGCGAGAATGTGCAAGGCTCTGACCTTTTTTGACTGACATTGGTCTATGAGAGCCGGAACATTGTTGACCCCGATGCAGCAAATTACGTAGTCGATTGTCGCGGGGACGGAGGAAAGATCCGGGAAGGCTTTTACTCCCAAAATTTCGCTTTGGCGCGAATTGATGGGATATATCTGGCCTTTGAAGCCATAATCCAGAATGTGTTTCATCATGTCGCAGCCAAAGGAATTAGGATTGGCTGATGCGCCGACAATGGCAACGGATTGGGGGTGGAACAGGAACTCCAGAGAATTCGGAGCCATGCCTCTACACCTCTCAAGCAAGATCGACGATGTGGGCCAGAGCCAAAGAATTGCTAATACTATAGGCGAACCTGCCGGGCTTGTCAAGACAGGCAGAATGAGGGCTCTTACCGTTCACACCTGGTCTTCCGGGTTAAGGTTCAGCGCCTGGGTTGAAGGATGAATTATACAGAAAGGCCTTTGATTGCCAGTTTATAATTAGTCCAGGCCATACTTTTTCCATTTTTTATCGACTAACTCGGGAATTCCTTTTGAAGCCCGGGTACAATCCGGCGGGAAACGGCGGTTTCCCCACTCGG
>JAGDMY010000243.1 GCA_017860765.1 Chloroflexota bacterium
TTGTTCTCGGCACGTTTTTCGATTCGATTGCCATCCTGATTCTCACAATCAACATCATCTACCCGGCCATGCAGGCCATGGACTTCAACCTGATATGGTTCAGCGTGCTCATGGTGAGGATTATCGAAATTGGCAATATCTCACCACCTTATGGCATCAACCTTTTCGGCCTGAAAGGAGTGATCGACGCCCCGATGGGTGCGATTTTCCGGGGCGTTATCCCCTTCCTCATTGCAGATGTATTTAACCTGGCCTTGCTGGCGGCTTTTCCGGTAATCAGCACTATTCTGCCTGATACCATGTTTTAGGTTGGTTTTCCCGATATCCAG
Source organism: Chloroflexota bacterium (assembly GCA_017860765.1). The sequence continues at coordinate 330 of JAGDMY010000243.1, forward strand.
CGCAGTGAATTCGACAGTTCATAGAAGTGAATCCATATTTAATTAAGGAGAAAGGACTATGTCTTATCAGACTTTGTTGTATGAAAAGAGCCAGGGAATTGGTGTTGTTACCCTGAACCGACCCCAGGCCTTGAACGCCCTGAATTATGAATCTTATACGGAGTTAGACCTGGTGTTCCGGGAAATTGAAAAGGACTCCGGGGTCGGGGCAGTTATTATTACCGGAACCGGCGAGAAGGCCTTCGCAGCCGGGACCGATATCACTTCAATGTTAACACTGAGCATTCCGGAAGGCCGGGCTTTTTACGACTATATGAGGAAAACCCTGGACCTGATTTACGGTTTGAATAAGCCGGTAATAGCTGCTGTAAACGGCTTTGCGCTGGGCGGGGGCTGCGAACTGGCGCTATGCGCCGATTTGCGCGTGGCGTCCGAAAATGCCAGATTTGGACAACCTGAGATAAATCTGGCGATCATCCCCGGCTGTGGCGGCACCCAGAGGCTTTCCAGGCTGATTGGCATGGCCCGGGCCAAAGAATTAATCTACCTGGGCGGTATGATTGACGCCCAAACGGCGCTCAGCTGGGGACTGGTAAATAAAGTCGTGCCTCCTTCCAGTCTAATGGGAGAAGCCCGGGAAATAGCCGGGAGGCTGCTCGCCAAAAGCCAGCCTATTTTAACCCTGGCTAAAACTGCGATCAACAGCGGTGCCAACGTTGATCTCCCGGCCGGTCTGGACATCGAGAAACTGTGTTTTTCCCTGTGTTTTGCCACGGAAGACCAGAGAGAAGGCATGAAGGCCTTTGTGGAAAAAAGAAAAGCTCTCTTTAAAAACCGGTAGAAGGCGCCTATACCTCAGGCAGACCGTGCTCCCGCCGGACAGTATTCACGGTGTCCTTAATTCCCTGCCTCATGGTCCATTCAGAGCGGAAGCCCAGCTCATCTTCATTGAGGCGCGTATCGTATTTACAGGTCACGCCGGTGTGGCTCACGGAGCGTTCCAGCGGCAGTAGAGTGATGTCAGCAGCGGGAAGCAGCTCTTTAACATAGTCGGCGATTTCCTGTACTGTGTGGATCTCTCCCATGATGGAAAAAGCCCTGGTCCTGGTGGCCTGCGCTTTGGCAGCCAGCAGGGTGGCCCGGGCGGCATCTTCGACATAGGTCCAGCCCAGGACATTCCAGGCGGCGGCAGGTACTTTACCTGGCTGGCCCAGTGCCGGATTGATAACCAGCTGCTGCATAATGCTGGCTGTCCGGCCCCGCGACTGCCCAACCCCGTAGACCATCACATATCTGACCGCGACGATATCCATTTTATAGGTCTTGTTATAATAGTTCATGACCAGTTCATTAAAAGATTTAGTGGCTCCATAGATATTCTGCGGGAAATGAGGGGCATCCGCCGGGATATATTCCTGAGGGTACATTTCCGCCGGGCCGAAGACCGAGCCGGAACTGGCCCAGACCACTTTGGGCATTCCGAGTACGCGGGCCGCTTCAAAGACGTTGACTGTCCCTTCACAGTTGACCTTGACTGCTAAAAGCGGATCGGCATTCACCTCATGGATGAGGAGCCCCGCCATGTGAATAACTTTCTGGATTTGGTTTTCTTTAAGGGTGCGTACGAGGAGAGAGTAGTTCGCGACATCTCCCTGGACAATTTTTACCCGGCTTTGCAGTTCATCTTCTGTGAGCAACCGCTCCAGAAGGCTCCTAACTGGAAGCCAGTCATAGACCACCACTGATTCACCTTCGCGGACCAAATTACGCACGATGCGGGAGCCGATGAATCCACACCCGCCGGTAACCAGATAATTCATTGGCGTCCTCCTTTAGAATTAAATCGCCCAATCAATCGCTAGAGTTACTTTAACCTTCCTGGACCCCGGGGTCAATCCCCGGGAAGCAGCCGGAAAGGGCTTAAGCCGATTGCGACAGGCTGCCTACTTCGGGACCCATGCCCGTTTAATTATTTTAATTGATATATTGACAATATTAATATTTTATGCTAGGATATATCCATAAAAATTAATAATATGATTAATTTATTAATAAAGAACAGGTGATAAATTGAAACTGAAAGATTGGCAGGAACTGACCCGGGTGACCCAGGGTGCCCCGTTAATCATCGAGAGAGTGCGGCTGGCGGATAGCGGGATTGCCGTGGAAGGGGAATTCGAACTGCCGCCCCTGGCTAAATTGCCGGCGGAAGACCAGGTCTTTATTATGGCCTTCATCAAAAGTGATGGGTCGATCAAGGAGATGGAGCGCGTCTTCGGCATCAGCTACCCTACAGTTAAAAACCGCCTCAGCCGGATTGCCGGTCAGCTGCAGTTTGTGGAGAACCTGGCAGTGTCGAAGAAAGAGGAAATAATAGCCGCTCTGGAGCGTGGTGAAATCTCGCCCGGTGAGGCCATTGGGAGGTTGTCGCAATGAGTTGGCCGCCCTATTTATTGAAAATCAGGTTGGAAAATGAGCATAATTCCTTTCCCATCTGGCTGCCATTATTTCTTGTCTGGCCGATTGTGTTGGCCTTTTTGCTGGCGATTTTCCTGGTCATTTTACCTTTCGCCTTGCTCTCCGTGATATTTACCTCAGAACTGGGTTGGTTTCGGCCGCTATACAACTTCATCCCGGCCCTGGTCCGGCTCTTTACCCAGCTTTCTGGACTCAAAATTGATGTCGGGGGTAGCAGCGGGCGGGTTTATATCGTATTTATTTAGAATCAGTGAGGTGCGATGTGGGAGATAATCAGAAAAGAATTTTACAGATGCTGGCCGAGGGCAAAATCTCGGTGGAAGAGGCCACCAGGCTGCTATCTCTGGTCGGTGCCGAAAGTAAAACTGCGGATTACAGTTCCTCGTCAGGCGGCGAGCCTAAACCGGCCCCGAAATATCTTTATGTGAGGGTGGAGCCCAAGGAAGGTTGCTCCAAAGATAAAGCGCCTGGCCGGGTAAACATCCGCGTCCCGGTGGGGCTTATCCGCGCCGGCATGAAGCTGAAAGCTTTAATTCCGCCCAACGTGGCTGA
>JAGDMY010000039.1 GCA_017860765.1 Chloroflexota bacterium
AGAAGCTCATTCCAGGGGGTCGATAGATAAATCGGAAGCTTTATGTCTTTGAACTTCGGTATGGGGAATTCGAAGGAGATATCGATAGGCCGGGGATGAAATGAATACATTAATTCATCGAAGGCCATCGGCAGGACGTTGGGGTATCGTATTATGCCATATAATCGGCCGTTATACTTGACATCCGGGTGATTGAGCGCTTCCTGGACCCTGGCTTCCAGTTCCTCTCTTGGAAGGCTCAACGTCATCGGTGGCTGGGATACTCGGCGGTCGGGCATCAAATGATCGTTTCCGTGACGGGCCGTCAGGATGTTCATCTTCATACATTCAAATATACCGTGGAACTGGTCGCCCGTGCCCAGAATATTCTCAAAAGGAATGATGGCTTTGAGCGATGGGGGCGGATTATAAGCCACATCCAGCTGCATTCCGGAGTACCCGCAGGCGCCTATCATGCCGACATTGCCATCACACCAGGGCTGTCTGGCGATCCACTCTATCATATCGTAGGTATCTTTATTTGTGGGAAAGGTGTTCCCTTCTGACTTGCCGAAGTTACGCGGCTCCGGGATCACGCGGATATACCCTCTTTCCACAAAATAGTCGATAGCTCCGGCTTCCAGGGAGCCATCCCAGAAAGGAGTATCCCAGTAGTCCTGTTCCGGGATCCAGCGCACTACCTCCTGTACATCTTTCCCCCAGAAAAAGAAGGAAAGTATGGCCGGAAACTTTTTTCCTTCCATATCCGGCCGGTAGATATCCGTGGCCAAACGCACGCCATCCCGCATCGGGACCATTACATCTTTCTCTATCTTTATCCCGTAGGCCGGCTTTGAGCCTTCTTTTTTCACTATTTGTGGATATCCGTCAAAGAAACGACCCTTAACGTCAGTCCCGTAGGGCACTTCCTGGCTGAAGGGCTTATACCCCTTTAACCTGGGACGAATATCATCACCGTGATACACAATCGGTTTGTTAGAAGTTGCAGCCATTGCTATCCTCCTTCTCTTTTGGCTAGATTTTAACACCCCGCTGGACGATTAGCAACGTATACCAAAAGCCTCCAAAAACACGAGGGCGGCAATCAACTAAACCTGACCGCCGCCCGTTTGAAGCTAAGATTGAACTTCAGCTTGCCTGGAGAACTCCGGTTTTATTTTTGGCCCGTCTGATTTTCCCTCTGGACCGATATTCTCTCGAGCTCTCGCTCATAGCCGCATTGCAGACACTTCTCATAAACTCTGCCCAAGTCTTCGTCGATATATATATCGCCCCGACACCGAGGACACTTTTTGAAGTTCCACATCTTGACACCTCCTTTGAGCCTTAATGCCCTTTAGCACTGTTTTCACCGGGATGGGCACAGTCTTCTCCATTATGCCCTAACTTCTTGCCTTAGACCATCAGACTTTCGTCCAATGACTTAAGCAATTGTTTTCTCCGGTTGGCACTCAGGTCAGAAGAAGCCAGCTGCTGCCGAATCTTTGAGACCGTATCCTGAACTTTAAGAGCTACTTTCACTCCTGCCAGATTTAGGCCAATTTCCTCAACGAGGTGCTTAATCGTTCTCAGGCGGGCAATGTCCGCATCCGAATACATTCGGAGTCTCCTGCATCTCGATGGCTCCAGCAAACCCGCCCGCTCATACTTGCGCAGGGTCTGCGGATGCATCCCGGTTAGCATCGAGGCCACCCGCATAACATAAACACCATTAGTCTGATCCATATACTCTCCCTCCTTCCACCCTTGAATAATTATAGTTTATGATATATATCATGTCAAATAGGCTTACTACTTTTATAAATATAATTAACATTTTCACCAAAGGATGCTTTACTCCATTGAGATACTTATTGACACCTCAATCCCTGTAATGTTATAAATATGGTGTTTAATTTCCGAAGTATCCTTCACTAGAAGGACTATGGAGGGTAATGCTGTGGCCGTTTTTCAAAACTCCTCATTTGATTTTCAAGGCAAGGACGTCGGCAAATATACCATGGCGGTGGCCGTGATGATGACAGGTATGGCTGCCTACAAAATCAGAAGATGTGAGGGGTTCGGCCTCTGCAAGCCGGTGCGCACCGGCAGCCAGCAGAGACTTTATTCGGATAATGATATCGAACGGCTGCGCCAGATAGCCCTCCTCGAAAAAGACGGAGTCAATTTGCCGGGAATAAAAGTCATTCTGGATATGCAGAGTCCCATCTCAGCTACGCCAGAAGACCGAGGAGGCCAACCATGAATTCATCCTTTGAAGCACCCGGGGAATGGAAATCAGGGGCCCTATGCTACGGCCAGGGGCTGACCCTGGAGATGGCCAAGATGATGCTGGAGGCTGGCGCAAAAGAAGCCGTCAGATTGGGAGTACCTATGTCGATGGCTATCTCCGATTCGGGGGGCAATCTCCTGGCTTTCCAGCGCATGGATAACGCCGCCCTGTTCAGCAGTCAGATTGCCATGGATAAAGCTTTTACGGCGGTTTACGGCAAACTGCCCACCGCCAGCTACAGGCCACTTTTTCAATCGGGGGAATTAAATACTCTTTTCTTTCACGAACGGTGGATCACTTTCCCCGGCGGCTTTCCGGCGGTCAAAGATGGGGTTGTAATGGGCGGTCTGGGTGTCAGCGGCGGCAAGATCGAAGATTGCTACGTGGCGAGAGCAATCCTTAAGGGCGGTGGATTCGACACCACCGATATAGACCAATTTATCGCCGATTATGAGGCCGGTTTAAAGAAGTCCAGGACCAAAAAGAAAAAATAAACCTGCATTTTATTTGATCTAGAGTTTTCAGCCGTCCCAGCGGATTACCCGGCTGGACCAGGCTTCCTGGATAGCCTCCTCAATCCCGGATTGTTTAGGCGATCTGATATCGAGCAAGATACCTAAAGTCCGCTCGTCGAACTGGTGAAGGAAATGGCACTGTTTGCGAAAATCCAGGATAGTCTCCCTGGTGCCGCCGTAAAGCAGGTATTGCAGGTCCCGCAGGCGAGGCTCGAGTTGTTCTCTGGCATGTCCGCAGACCCGGGTAAAAAAGATTTCTGCTTGCTTATCGCGGTGCCTCTCGAACCGGTGGGATGAGGATCCTCCCTGCCGGTGGCGGGCATGGACCAGCCCGGTGCCCGCCTTGCTGGAAATCAATTTCTCACCCTGGACCACGGCAATAGCGTACTTACCCATCCTGACCAGCACCAGGCCAATCAGAAACTCCTTGAGCAAAAGCGAGCGCAGGGGTTCGATTTCACAGGTTCGGGAAAACCGCTCTTCGTGGACTGGAAACGGCGGCATTACCAGATAACGGTGGTGCGGCCCCCAGAAAAGAATGCCGCCGGTGGGCGACTCGACCAGATATCTGGCAATCTCATCGGACGCGATATCCGGGTCGAGTATGTTATGCATCATCCCCTCGATCTCAGACCTGGATGATTTTGCCGGCATACAAAGCGAACCCACTGCGATGGAATTGGCTTTTAAGTCCTCCAGCCAGCGGAGCATCCTTGGTTTGCTCATTTTGTAGCGGGTCGCTGATAACATTTCCCCTCTTTCATTTAGAGTTTAACAATCGTGGCACCGTCACCGCCTTCTCCACGCTTCCCTGAACGGAAGGACTCCACCAGGGGATGCGTGGCCAGGAATTGCCGTACAATCTGCCGCACGGTGCCGGTGCCCAAACCATGAATGATGCGGACTTCGGGTAAATTGGCCAGGCTGGCATCATTTAGATAGGTGTCCAGCTCCACTTCCACTTCATCTGCCCTTTTCCCCCTTAAATCGAGCTCCATCGAGACCGCCCGCCGCGGCAAAGAGCTTTTCAAGCTCAAATTAGCAGATTGGCGTTGGGCCTGAGTCTCAGCTTTCTCCAGGTTTTCCGGAGCCATCTTGACCCGCGTACTACCTACCTGGACTTCGACCTGTCCGCTGCTGTCAGGCAGAGAAATGACTGTCCCCTCCAAACTCATACCTGCCAGCCAAACCCTGTCTCCCATTGCTAAACCTTTTTCCACTTTTTCTTCCGGACTCACCGGGGCGGGCTGCCAGGACTGGCCTTTCAGTTGCTCCCGCAGGGTCGCCAGGGCCTTCCGGGCTTGCTCAATCTTCTCCTGAGACCGGTTTTTCTTTAATTCATTCATGGCATCCCGGATTTCCTTCTGCAACTCATCGCCCTCGCGCACTAGCCTGGAGCGGACCTCCTTGAGCAGATTTTGCTCCTGCTCCCTGAACTTCTGCGTCTCTTGCTGCAACTGGCGGCGCAAATTTTCGGCCTCTTCACGGTCCTCGCGGATCGCGCCCTGCATCTCTTCGAGCTTTTGTTTTTCCCGCATTAAATCCGCCAGCAGGGCTTCTATCTCCAGAGCGCCTTTAGCCAGCCTCTCTTTGGCACCTGTTATCACCGACTCGGGTAAACCCAGCTGTGCGGCTATAGCCAGGGCGTTGCTGCCGCCGGGAATGCCCACCGTCAGGTGATAAGTAGGCACCAGTGTGACGGGGTCGAAGTCCAGCGAGGCATTTTGTAAACCCGGAGTAGTATGCGCAAAGGCCTTCAGTTCACTGAAATGAGTAGTCGCGATAACGACGGCCCCGCAAATCAAAAAATGCTGTAAAATCGACTGCGCCAGGGCAGCGCCTTCAGAGGGGTCGGTGGCCGTACCCAGTTCGTCCAGCAATACCAGACTTTTGTCGCTGGACTCCTTCATTATGCGTACGATATTGCCCATATGCCAGCTAAAAGTAGAAAGAGTCTGCTCAATGCTTTGCTCATCGCCGATATCCGCAAAAATATTATCAAAAACCGGCAGGCAACTTTCGTAGGCTGCCGGAATAGGCAGACCAGCCTGGGCCATTAGAGCCATCAGACCTATAGTTTTCAGTGCCACAGTCTTGCCGCCGGTATTGGGTCCGGTGATGACCAGGCCATTAAATTCCCGCCCTATCTCCACATTCAGCGGTACCGGCTTGCCCTTCAACAAGGGGTGGCGGGCATTAATCAAGCGGAGTACCCTGGCTTGAGGCCCAGGTCCTTCGGGCCCCGTACCGCAGATCAGGGGCTCTACCGCCCTGTACCTGTCCGCAAATCTGGCCTTGGATAGGGCCAGATCAATCTCGCCCATCAGAATTAAATTGCACGAAATATTGGCCTCTTCAGCGCCTATGCCGGAGCTCAGCGAGGCCAGAATTCTTTCTATTTCATGCTGCTCCTCGATGACCATTTCCCGCAGTTCGTTGCCCAGGTCGACGGTAGCCATCGGCTCGACAAAGGCAGTGGCCCCGGTATTGGAAATGTCGTGGACAATGCCCTTTATTTCCCGCCGGAGTTCCACTTTCAGCGGAATAACATAGCGTCCGTCTCTCTCGGTAATCAGCGGCTCCTGGATATATTTTTCGTTCTCCCGAGCTTTTATCATGGAGTCCAGCTGGCCTAAAATTTGCTGCCTTTTTTCCTTTAACAACCGGCGCAATTCCAGGAGTCTCTCCGAAGCCGTATCCAGAAGCTCCGCCGAGGGCGATATGCAGCGGCCGATCTCTTTTTCCAGGGTAGGCAGGGTTACAATTTGGCTGCTGACTGCGGATAACAAAGGTGCTTCTTCTCCCATTCGATTCAGTTTGGCACGCAATAAACGCATGGCCGTGAGTGTCCTCTTAACGTCTACCAGGGTTTGCAGCTCGAGTATCTTCCCTCTGGCCGCCAGTGCAATAGCCTCCCGGATATCGAAGACCTCGCCTATGGATAAGTCCGGCTCTAAGGAAAGCAGGTGCCTGGCTTCGGCTGATTGTTTCAGCCACCCGGAGATCTTCTCCGCATCGGTGGACGGCTTCAATGAAAGGGCCATTTCCCGACTGACCGCAAAGGAAGTATAACCTGCCAGGATCTCCCTGACTCTGGGGAATTCCAGCATTGCCAAACTTTTTTCTATCACAATTGGCCCTCTACTTTAGATTATCATTAGCCGCCGCCATTGTCACGCTAAAACCTTGTGTTGGTGAAGGGGATTTGACAAATGGATAAATTCGGCGATATACTTCATATATTAATAAAATAAAAGCTGCGAAAGAGACGAGTAGGTCTCCAGCGAAGGTCAGAGAGCCGGGACAGGTGTGAGCCGGCACTAGCGCAGAGATTGAATGGACTCCCGAGCTGCCCGCCGAAAAGTTACCCGATAGGCCGGGCCGGAAAGAGCACCGTTAGCGAAGCTCAGGGTATAATTCCGTAAAACCGGGACGTACCTGCTAGAGATGATTGAATTATCTCCTTTATTCCCCTCAATCAATTAGGGTGGCACCGCGAAGAAAAACCTCTCGCCTCTAAGGGCGAGAGGTTTTTGTTTTGTGTACAGGAGGGTAAAGATGTATTTTCCAAGTTTAACGGAAGTCAAAAAACGCCGCTCTGAGGGCAATATAATACCGGTCTATCGTGAAATCGTGGCTGACCTCGAAACGCCGGTCTCCGCCTTCCTGAAAATCGATCACCGTCATCATTCATTCCTGCTGGAGAGCGTTGAGGGCGGCCAGCATCTCGCCCGCTATTCGTTCATCGGGACTGAGCCGTATAAAGTATTAACGGTTAAGGAAGAGGACCGGAAGGACCCCCTCCCCCTGATCGCCCGGGAAATAGAGCGTTTTAAAGTCGTGCCAATCGATGGTTTACCCCGATTCTGCGGCGGAGCTGTGGGCTTTCTGGCCTATGAAAGCGTCAGGCACTTTGAGGACCTCCCCTCTCCCGAACCCGATCCTCTGGGACTGCCCGAAGCCCTGTTCATGTTCACGGATACACTGCTCGTCTTCGACCATGTGACCCATAAAATCAAAGTGGTAAGTCATGTTCGCCTCGATGGCGACATCGAAAAATCCTACCGGGAAGCCATCGCCAGAATCGACGACCTGGTTCGCAGGCTGGATAAGCCTCTTTCATACACTCCCCAAATTTCCGGGGCGCCTTCGCCCGGTGGTCATTCCTCCAATTTTTCCAAAAAGGAGTTCGAAGAGGGTGTGCGGAAGTTAAAGCAGTATATTAACGCGGGTGAAGTGATACAGGTAGTGCTCTCACAGCGTCTGGCCCATCCCACCTCTGTAGCTCCTTTCGAAATCTACCGGGCCCTGCGCACTATCAATCCTTCACCCTATATGTACTATCTAGACTTCTGCGATTTCCAGATTATCGGCGCTTCACCTGAAATCTTGGTAAGAGTGGAGGATGGAATGGTAATGACCCGCCCCCTGGCCGGGACCCGCCCCCGCGGCAAGACTCCCCAAGAGGACACCCGTTTGGAGCAGGAGCTGCGCCAGGACGAAAAAGAGAGGGCCGAACATATTATGCTGGTGGACCTGGGCCGCAACGATATCGGGCGCGTCAGCGAGGCGGGTAGTGTTCAGGTCAGCGACCTGATGGAGGTGGAACGTTACTCCCATGTTATGCACATGGTCACCCACGTGCAGGGTAAACTCGATCAGGATATGACCGCCTTTGATGCTTTGAGGGCCTGTTTTCCGGCCGGGACTGTATCCGGTGCGCCGAAAATACGGGCCATGGAGCTCATCGCTAAATTCGAGCCGGAGAAGAGAGGACCCTATGCCGGGGCCTGCGGTTATTTTTCTTATACCGGCAATATGGATATGGCTATTGCCATCCGTACGATCGTCATGACGCGAGGGACGGCCTATGTCCAGGTTGGCTGCGGCATCGTCTATGATAGCCTCCCCGAGCGGGAGTATGACGAGACTTTGAATAAAGCCCGGGCATTGATTAAAGCTATAGAGCAAGCTGAAGAGGCCGGCCGGGACCAGGAGCAAAACCATGTTATTGTTAATCGATAATTACGACAGTTTTACCTATAACCTTTACCAGTATTTGTCTGAACTGGGGCAGCAGGTCAGGGTGGTCCGCAACAATAAAATAAGCCTTGCTGAGATAGAGAGTATGGCCCCGGAGCGTATTGTGATTTCACCCGGCCCCTCCACTCCCCTGCAGGCCGGGATATCCAATACTGTAATAAAGCATTTTGGCCGGCAGATACCCATCCTCGGAGTGTGTTTGGGGCACCAGTGCATCGGATATAGCTATGGTGGCTTTATCTGGCAGTCCCCCCGCATAATGCACGGCAAGTCCTCCCTCGTCTACCATACCGGTGAGGGTGTCTTTGCCGGGCTGCCTAATCCTTTTTCCGCCATCCGTTATCATTCTCTAATAGTTAAACGGGAAGGCTTGCCGGAGTGCCTGGGAATCACTGCCTGGACTGACGATGGGACTATTATGGGACTCAAACATCAAACACACCCGGTTGAAGGCGTTCAATTCCACCCTGAGTCTTTTATGACTGAGGGCGGGAAAGCCTTATTGAAAAATTTTCTCAAGGCGGGTGAAAGGCATGATTAAAGAGGCGATCGTAGCATTGGCGGGAGGACGCTCATTAAGCAACACCGAAGCCGTCCAGGTTATGGAAGAGATAATGGAAGGAAAAGCTACGCCGGCCCAGCTTGGCGCCTTCCTCACTGCACTGAGCATGAAAGGTGAAACCGCTGATGAGATTGCCGGTCTGGCCCTGGTCATGCGGGAAAAGGCCATCCAGGTGAAAGCGGCGGGACCGGTACTGGATATCGTAGGGACCGGGGGTGATGGATTGAATACCTTCAATATCTCCACAGCAGCCGCCCTGGTAGCCGCCGCCAGCGGCGTGAGAGTGGCTAAACACGGCAACCGCGCCGCCACCAGCCAGTGCGGAAGCGCGGATGTGCTGGAAAAGCTGGGCGTCAGAATCGATCTTACAGCTGAAGGCGTCCGGGAATGCCTCCAGCAGGTAGGCCTTGGATTTATGTTTGCCCCTGCCTTCCATCCCTCGATGAAATACGCCGCCGGACCCAGACGGGAAATAGGTATCCGTACCGTATTCAACATCCTGGGGCCCTTAACCAATCCCGCCCACGCCGAATATCAGGTGATCGGCGTCCCGAGCCCGGGGCTGGCCGAGAAAATTGTCCCGGCGCTGATAAAACTGGGGACCAGTCATGCCCTGGTGGTCCATGGTCTGAATGGAATGGACGAAATTTCCATTTCCGGAGGGTCACTTATCTGGGAAGTCGAGGACGGTCGGGTAACCTCTTCACGCCGCAGCCTCTCTCCAGAGGACTTTGGTCTCACCCGGGCAGCCGATGGTTTCATCGGCGGTGGAACGCCGGAAGAAAATGCCCGTACTATCCTGCGGTGGCCGGCAACCAGGTGGAAACCTTCCGCCAGGGGGCGGAACTGGCGCAAACGACTCTTGATAAAGGCCTGGCCCTGGCAAAATTACAGCAGCTTATTAAATTTACGGGCCAGCTGGTAGGAAATTAAAATGATTCTGGATAGGATCGTTCAAAATACCCGACGGGAGCTTGAAATCAGGAAGGCCCGGGTCTCCCTTGAGAGGATTCGGGAATTAGCCCTGGCGCAGCCGCCGCCGCTGGATTTCACGCTCAACCTGCGCGGCGGAGAACTCCGGCTTATTGCAGAAGTAAAAAAAGCCTCGCCTTCCCGCGGCCTCATTTGCCGCAATTTTGATCCCGTTAGAATAGCCAGAACTTATGCTGAGAATAGTGCGGCGGCCATTTCCGTCTTGACCGATAACCAATATTTCGCCGGCTGTCTGGACTATTTAATGGCGATCAGGACGGCCCTGGGCGATGCCTGTCCGCCTCTGCTCAGAAAAGATTTCATCTTCGACCCCTATCAGGTGTATGAGTCCCGGGCTTTTGGCGCCGACGCGATTCTCCTGATTGTAGCCATCCTTAAATCAGAAGAGCTGCAAGCTCTGCTTGAGCTCAGTCATAAGATGAGAATGCTTTGTCTGGTAGAGACCCACGACGAGTATGAGATGAAGACTGCACTCGACAGCGGAGCGCAAATTATCGGCATTAACAACCGCGACCTGCAAACCTTCACCGTAGATATAGAGACTACTGCCCGACTGAGACCCCTGGTCCCTCCCGATCGAATTGTGATCAGTGAAAGCGGCATCCGGACCCATGAAGACATTGTAAAGCTTCAGGCCTGGAGCGTGAACGCCGCACTGGTGGGCGAAACTCTACTGTCTTCACCCGATATTGCTACAAAGATGAGGGAATTGCTATGACCCGGGTTAAAATTTGTGGAATCACCGGGACTTCCCAGGCCCTCG
>JAGDMY010000244.1 GCA_017860765.1 Chloroflexota bacterium
GAGTGCGACCAGCGCCCCGGTAAAATGGCATTCATTTTCTCCAGGGTCTGCGGCTCCAGCGAGGCCATTCTCAATCCTTCTTTCTCGCAGGCTTCCGCCATCACCACGCCAAAACCTCCGCCGATAGTCAGAATACCAACCCGGTCTCCCCGCGGCAAAGGCGAATTGAGCAAGGCAATGGCCATGTCACAGAGCTCATCTTCATCCTCGACGCGAATCACACCAGCCTGTTTGAAGGCTGCCGTATATACGACATCCGAACCCGCCAGCGCTCCGGTATGAGACTTGGCGGCCTGGCTTGACCCGCCGGTAGTGCCGGTCTTGATCATGACCACCGGTTTATCGCAGGTTATCTTTTGGGTCAATTCGAAAAAGCGCCGGCCTTCGCGCAGGCCTTCAATATAACCGGCGATCAGGCGCGTGCTGTTGTCCTGTGCCAGGTATTCCAGGTAGTCCTCAAAATGCAGGTCCGCCTCATTCCCGGTGCTGATAAATTTGCTGATGCCAATACCATGGCTGGCCGCCATGCGCAGAATGCTGGCTCCCAGAGTGCCGCTCTGGGTAACCAGAGATAGCGGTCCAGGCGTGACCCTGAGGACAACGCTTACGCTGGCAACCAGGGAGTGGATGTCGGCGTGGCCGACGCAGTTGGGTCCCACAAAATGCAACCCGCTCTCCCTGGCCATTCGCGCCAGTTCCGCTTGCAGCCTGGCCCCATTTTCATCAGCTTCGGCAAATCCGCCCGAGATAATTACCGCCGCCCGGACACCTTTTTGAACGCACTGGCGGAAAGCCGCAGGCACCAGCTCCGCCCGAATGACAATTATCGCCAGGTCTACAGGCGCGGGAACATCCGTAACGGTGGCATAAGAGGGGCCTCCCTGGACTTCCTTAAGAGTAGGGTTGACGGCATAGACCTGTTTCCGGGCATCGGCCTTCAGGGAGACCTGGGCTGCCTTAAAGACATCATATCCCCAGGTGCCCAGAGTATTATTGGCTCCGATGACTGCGATGGAGTCGGCCTCGAAAAGGCAGTGCCAAAAGCCTTTCCGGCCAGGCCCCTCAGGGTTGAAAATATCCATAATGGAATCCATTATACTTCAGTTCCCCCATCTTTTAAATTATCGGCCCCACCCTGCCTTGGACTTGCCCGGTTCGGAAGCCGTTCAACTCCTCTGCTTTAAATTTTACCAATCAACTGCAAAGCGTTCCGACCGGCCAGACGTCCCGAATTGAAGGCAAAGGCCGAGGATAACCCGGAGGCATCTCGCATGCAATAGCTGTCTCCATATAGCCCGCCCGCATCGAAGCCCGCCGCATAAAGGCCGGGAATCACCCTCTCCTTCTTATCGATAACCTCTGCCTTCTCATTGATTTTGATCCCCCCCATGGTCCCCAGAAATACAGTATGTGCCCTGATGGCATAAAACCTGGGGCCCTGCAGCGGGCGGAGATAGCGGGGGTCTTTAGCGAAGAGATCATCATGCCTCTGAGCGCAGAACTGGTTATACTCAGCCACGGTCTCCTCCAATACCTCCCCCTTCATCCCCAGCCTGGAGGCCAGTCCCGCGACGGAGTCGGCTGCGAAAACCTCCGTGGAGCCCCTCTCCAAAGCAGCTTTCATCTCTTTTTCCAGGTCAACCGGCCGGGTTCCCGGCATATTCTCGATGGCCACATTTCTCTCGATGCCATTTTCCAGCATCAGCTTCTTAATGGAGTCGTCAAACAGGCTGAAAGTATAGCCCTCCCGATTTCTAGCACTGGCATTGCCCAGCGGGGTATCGTAAAAACCGATGCTCTCATCACAAAAGCGCTCCCCACGGGCATTGACCCAGAGGTCGGGCTGGCTGGCGGCCAATTCCAGATGACAGGCCATCGCGAATTCAGGACCGAGGGGACCTACCCGGTTGACCTCCAGCAGCCCCAGACCTTCTTCGGCCGCCCCGGCTTCCCAGGCCATCCGGATACCATCTCCCATTTTATCCACATTACCGACCGGGATTATATTCTCTCCCAGGTCGAACCCGGTATATCTCTTGATCCAGTCTTTATTATTGGCATAGCCGCCGGCGGAGATTACTGCGGCATTGGCTTTTACCAGCCTTTCCTCGCCATCCTCCTCCACTACTAGGCCGACTACCCGTTCCCCCTGCCTGATCAATCTTTTAGCCGGCACCCCAGGCCTTATGTCAACTCCTTTTTCTTTAGCCCGGGAAGCCAGAGCTTTCATCGCCGGCTCTCCTCTCCCCTTGAGAACATGGTAGGTCCGGGGCGCATTGGGCATATTAATGGTAATCGCGGTAAACTCCACTCCCTGATCCTGCAGCCAGGAGATAGTGGCTGCGGACTCATTGACGATGGCCCTCACCAGGCGGGGGTTGGCCCGCCAGTGGCTGTATTCCATAATAGCCTTGAAAGCCTCGTCCCGGCTGTAGGTGATGTATTCTTTCCTCTGCATCCCGCTTTCTACAGCAAAGATACCCTGAATGAAGTTGGCCGTGCCTCCTAGCGAACGCTGTTTTTCAAAGACCATTACCCTGGCGCCGCCTTCTGCAGCTGTGAGCGCCGCTGAGAGTCCAGCCGCTCCGGAACCTATTACTGCAACTTCGGTTTCACCAGGCATCGGGCACATGTTCTTGGCCTCCTTCTTACTTCAGGAAAATTAAATATTCCAGAGGAATTCCATCCGTGTCCTTAAGATACATAAAACTGCCCGGAGGTTCGTCACCCATAATCTGCGGATGGCAGAGGAATTCAATTCCGTCTTTTTCCAGCTGATTCGCTATGGACTCCATTTGGCCCTGGCCGGTAAAACAGGCCTGTAAATAGCCGAAGTCCCCCCACCTGGTGGCAAAAGGGATCGAGCAGCCCCGCGGCTGCTTCACCTCAAAGAGCTCTACCTTGCCCCCACCCCGGCCGCTGGCCAGAACACAGGAGCATACCTCGGTTGACTTTCCTCCGGATATCTCCCCAACCAGGCCGCTAAAGCCGTCATGAGGCCGGATAAAAAAGCTGTCCAGCCCGGCGTATTTCTGATAAAAAGAAATGGATCTATCCAGGTCGCTTACACTGATGCCCACCCAGCCAACGCCTCCAAAGCACCCCTCAACAGGCAGGTTCGGACTGGAGGCCAGTTCAATCAGGTTGCCTTCCGGGTCGCGGCCATAGATAAATTGGTATTCTCCCCACCCGGCAATGCGAATTGACTTTATCGCGGAGCAAAAAGCAACTCTGCCTGCCAGCTCCCGGTGAAGCTTCTCAAGATCCCTCACCGCGATAGTGACTTTGTTGATTCCGATATCTCCATAGTGGAAATCCCGCCGGATAGGGCGGGGCTGAGGCTGGGTCATGCGGACCA
>JAGDMY010000245.1 GCA_017860765.1 Chloroflexota bacterium
CGCCGCCAGTATTTCCAGAACAGGGCCGCCGTTCGCAGAAAAATGCTCATATCAATTAAATTTTAGCCCATTTTACTGAAATCGGGCAATAAAAACTACCTGACTAATATCAAAATCAGCCTTTGCTGAGCGCCCAGCGCTAACTGCTGAACGCGATAAATGTTGTATAATATTTTCTGATGATCCCCTTAGAGGCGTGTTTTCAGGATATGCTGGATATTTATCGGGAAATTATTAAAGTGCTCACAGATGGAGGAGAGGCGGCACTAGCTACAGTGATCTCCGCGGGTGACTCAACTCCGCGGAAGATAGGCTCCCGTATGCTGGTGCGGGCTGATGGCAGCATCCTGGGCACGATCGGGGGCGGCGCAGTAGAGCTTGAAACCATTAAAATCGCTGCCGCGGTGATACGCTCCGGGAAAGCTGAAAAACATCAGTTTGTTTTGGCCCCGGAAAAAGAGCTGGGAATGACCTGCGGAGGAGAAATGGAAATATTTATTGAGCCTATACAGCCAGCTCCGACTTTATATCTCATTGGCGCCGGGCATATCGCTCTGGCACTGTCTAAAATGGCTAAAATGCTGAATTTCAGGGTGGTGGTGGTTGATGAACGCCCGGCTTTCGCCACTAAAGAAAGGTTCCCGGAAGCCGAGATGGTGGTGGCCGAGGATTTTTCCTCAGCTTTTCTTAAACTCAAAATAGAACCGCACAGCTACATAGTCATCGTAACCCATAACCATGCCCACGATCAGGAGGCACTGGAGTGGGCGCTGCATACTCCGGCCAGGTACATCGGCATGATCGGCAGCCGGAACAAGGTCAAGACCCTTTTCAGAAACCTGGCCGCTAAAGGCGTGGACCAGAAACTGTTAGATCAGGTGCACAGCCCCATCGGTCTGGATATCTCTGCCGAGACTCCGGAAGAAATCGCTGTCTCCATCCTGGCGGAGATGATTAAGGTGAAACGTACGCCCTCCACAGGGGCCTGAGCCGTTGGGGCTGTCGAATTGTTGAGGTGCCCCAATTTAGCCCTTTTCGAGGCAACTCCAGCAAACGATTTCACAGTTTGAAAGGGTATTGTGGGCTGCAATCCCGTCGATAGGGTGAGCTTTCCAGGATCCCCAGCCGAAGCTATTCTGTTTTTCCCATAGCAGCTGCTTATTGCACCTGACATCAGAGTGCTGATGGGCGGGCTTGCTGCATTCGCATTTGCCCTCTACCAGTTCCCAGGCATCCTTCACCACATCTTCCGGGAAAGACATACCACACCTCCTTAAAAGTTTGAGAATGGTCTATCCTATCTCACTGACAGACGTATTTTTCAGCCCGGTCGCGCTATCATCAATTTTTAAGGTCGGAACTGTAATTTAGACCATATTCAAATTCTTGTCAAGGGCAGACCGCTTATTGAAAATATCCGGGGGTTCTTGTAGAATATACCTATTTGACAGCACATGTGACAGATACCCCTGACTGACGCAGATGAACTGTTCCGGATTGACTTGCAGGGTATGATTTAGGTAAACTTTTCATAGGATTTCCAACACGCCTTAACCTTATTTTATTATTATGTCAAACAATATTTATTGATAAGGAGTGATAAATGGCGAGCAAAAGGAATGCGGTAATCGTGGGGGGAGGAACCAGCAAATTTGGGGTCAGAGCAGCCACCTTTTTTGATATGCTGCAGGAGGCTGCCCATGCCTGCAGGGAGGATATCCCGCGACTCAAGCCGGCGGATATCGATGGTCTGATCATCGCTTCAACCATGGCCGGCCGCCATTCTAACGCTTTAAATACGGCCCCGCTGGTCGCGCAGAGGCTGGGGATTAAGCCCACCTCTATCTGTGTCAGAGTGGATACCCTGTGTTCCGGGTCCAACAGCGCCATCATCCTGGCTACGGGGTTGGTGGAGAGCGGTATCTCGGAGGTGGTCCTGGTCACCGGAGCAGAGAAATTGCATACACCCCAGAGATGGGAATCGAACTATTCCCAGCTGGCAGTCAACGATCATGACTGGGATTCGGCCATGGGTCTCGGAGTACCCCCGCCCTTTTTTGCCATGATTGCCAAGGCCCACATGAAACGCTACGGGACCACCAAGGAGCAAATGGCCCGCGTATCCGTAACCAATTATAACTATGGGGCTACTAATCCCAAGGCCCATTTTTACCAGAAAAGCTTGTCCCTGGACGAGGCTTTAAATGCCCGCCCGGTGGCCGATCCCTTTGGCCTTTATGACTGCTGTCCCGTATCGGATGGGGCTTCGGCCGTTATCATTGCCTGGGATGAAAGGGCCAAAGAGCTATCGGACAGGCCCCTGGTCTACATCCGCGGCACCGGACAGCATGCCACCCACAGCCTGTCGGCAGGCTGGCCGGGCGAGACACTGGCCGAATGGCCGCACCTGAAGAAGGCCGGCGAGATCGCCTACAAGGCCGCACAGCTCAAACCGGAGGACATCGATGTGGCCCAGACCCACGATTGCTTTACCATCTCACAGATTATCGAGTTGGAGGAGTTGGGATTCTGCAAGAAGGGCGAGGGCGGTCCTTTCGTGGCCGCCGGGGAGGTCGCTCTTAAAGGAAAACATCCTTTAAATACTGATGGGGGCCTTTTGAGTGTGGGGCACCCCTTCGGGGCTACCGGGGCCAGGCAGGCCCTGGAGATTTGCCGCCAGCTGCAGGGCCGGGCTATCAATCAGGTACCCGGGGCCAAGTTTGGGCTCACTCATAACCTGAGCGGCCTCTGTGCCCAGCATACTGTAGTGGTCTACGGCACTGAACCGGTGAACTAAATTTTCTTTTTAAGCAATTAACTTGATAAAGGAGAAGGCAGAAATGGCAGAGCTGAAGAAAGTAGAAGTGGTGGGTGTTCCCGCCTTAGAAGGTAAATATATCTCCCAGATGGACCAGTGGCCGCTGGAGTGCGTTGAGTTTAACCGCAACCACCAGTTTTATGATAATTTAAAGGCCGGCCGCTTTACCACTACCAAATGCAAAAAGTGCGGCTATACGGCCTTCCCTCCGGGGGTGATCTGTCCGAATTGCTGGTCGGAGGAAGTGGAGTGGGTAGACCTGCCCCGCAAGGCCCGGGTAGTGGCAGTGACCGAAACCCTGGCCGGGGCCCCCGCCGGCTTCGATTGTCCCCTTATTCTGGCCTGGCTGGGCTTTGAGAAGGAGGACCCCCTGAAGCATCTTCTGGCCCGCATCATCAATTGTAAAGAAGGGCAGCTCAAGGAAGGGGACGAGGTAGAGTTCGTCTCCTTTGAGGTAGCCTCGCATCCGATCGACGTCAAGAAAGAGACCAAAGTCTGTGAGAGATACTACTACGCCTTCCAGCCG
>JAGDMY010000246.1 GCA_017860765.1 Chloroflexota bacterium
ATCAGGCCGGCTAAATTGGAGAATACGAAGGTCCTGTTTTGCCGGAAAAGACCCAAGTTTAATATCGGACTCGGGGTCCGATTCTCCCACCTTATAAAGGCGAACAGCCCCAGTACAGCCGCCCCAATCAAGACAGCGCCGGGAAGGTCTGGAAGGAGGGTAAAGCCGTAGATCAGGGCTACCAGGGAAAGCCCGTAAATAATCGACCCGGCGATATCAAATTTTTCCCCTTTTGACTCGGACCATTCCACTTTGACTTTCCATAAAATCAGTGCGATCGCCAGCAGGCCTGCCGGGATGTTGATCAAAAAGATACTTCTCCAGCCAAGGTGCTGGGTTAAGACTCCTCCGAGGAACGGTCCCAGGGACATCCCGATAAAGACACAGGCCAGGTTGATGCCCAGAGCTCTACCCCGCCGGTTCGCCGGGTACAGGGCAGTCACCAGAGCGATGGAGTTTCCTATAATCATAGCACTGCCGATGCTCTGGGCTGCCCGGCAAAGGATGAGCATGATAATGGTGTTGGAAAAGGAGGCCGCAGCGGAAGCTAAAATAAAGATAATGATACCCAGGACGAAGATTTTTTTTATACCCAGGATGTCGGCTATTCGGCCGAATGGCAAGGATAGCACAGCCAGTGCCAGTACGAAGGAGGTCACGAGCCAACTTAAGACCACCGCGTCGGCGTGAAATTCCTGATTAATACTCGGAAGGGCGATATTAACTGCGGAAGACATGAAAGCCGGGAAAAAAGAGGCCAGCGAGTAGGCGAATAGCGCTACGGCCTGGCTGCCAGGACTGATTGCAAACCCATCCTGATTTGAGGTCCTCCGTTCCAAGGCACCTCCAGATAAACCGGTCGGCGCGGCTGGATCTAAGGCTATGATAGCTTGTTGGCTGTCCGGGCCCCGTCAAGGATGGCATCCACGATCAGGCCGGCCTTAGCACAGCTGCCGATAGCAAAGGTATCCTGTACCTTGCCGCTCAACTTACCCACCGCCGCTTTATTGGGCAGCATGGGCAGGGCTACGATATAAGTGTCGGCTTTGAGGGTCTTCTTTTCGCCGGCTGGGGTGGTAATCGTCAGGCCCGCATCTGTGATATCTTCATACTTAACTCCGGTATACCTGGGTATACCTTTCCTATCGAACCAGGGGAACAACCTTAACTGGTCCTCAACAAGTATTCCTTCACCCAGAACATCCTCGGTATGTACTATGGTAACCTGGCGATGGCGTTTAATTAAGAACTCTGCCAGTTCGCAGCCATGGATCGCCCCCCCTATCACCACCACCCGTTTTCCTATGGGCATCCAGATTTTGGTCAATCTTTCCAGCATTGGCGGGCTGAAGAGTTTGAGATAGAACTTCAGCTGTTTGTGCAGTGCCGGGCTGGTCCGGATATCCCGCCGGTCGCTGCCAGGTATCCTTAAAGCATCATGGGTTGGCCCAAGGCTGACAATCAGCACTTCCGGCTTTTGTTCATCAATCAACGCTGCGTCAACCACCTTACCGGTCTGGACCCTGACTCCGGCTTTCTTCAATTGTGTTTCATAGTAGCGGACCAGGTCCAGCAGGTCGGCCATTTGCAGGTCTTTGACCAGCGAGGCCAGAGGAATCAGGCCGCCCAGCCTGGACTCCTTCTCGTAGAGCCTTACTTCATGTCCCTTGCGGGCCGCCAGCCTGGCGGCTTCCAGGCCCGCCGGTCCGCCTCCCACGACCATGACTTTCCTCTTATTGACAGCCGGCTGGAGAACAAATTCTCGCTCCCTGCCGAGAGCTGGATTGACGGCGCATTCCACCGGATTGTTCCGGTTCCGGACATC
Source organism: Chloroflexota bacterium (assembly GCA_017860765.1). The sequence goes on from JAGDMY010000246.1 coordinate 1,826, forward strand.
GATGCAGTGGAGGCACCCGATGCAGGGGATGATATCTTCGGGCCTGTCCTCAGCCACTTTTCGGGGCAGATCGGCATCAGCCAGCAATCGCCGGGTCATGCCCACGAAGTCCAATTTACCCTGCCTCAGCAGGTCTTCCCCCATAAAAGGGTCCAGCCTTCCGGCACAAAAAACGGGGACAGAGACTGTTTTTTTTACGGCTACTGCCAGGGGTACCCAGGCGCCCTTGCCATTCCGGCTCCAGTCCAAATCTCCAGGTAAATCGGCCGGGGGTTCGGGATAAATAAACCTGTCCGGCTGCAGCATTCCATCCCGGTGATGATAATCGTGAGCCCGGACCTGAATGGCTTCCGCACCCGCCGCTGCCAGGTATTTGGCGAATCCCACACCCTCGGCAAAGGTAGTAGCCCTGGGATGCCCGTATTCGGCCACATTATAAAGGCAGGTGATTGTGAAACCCTCGCCGGTCCGCCTCTTGGCTTCCCGGATGACGTCACTTAAAAACCGGGCCCGGTTTTCCAGGGTTTGCGGGCCGTATTCATCATCGCGTTTGTTCCAGATACGGGAAAAGAAGGTGTTGATAAAATGGCAGGATGAGCCATTGATTTCGCAGCCGTCAAAACCCGCCCTGGCAGCCCTTTCGATGGCCTTCACCCAGATATCTATATAGACAGCGATCTCGTCATGGCTTAAACCCCGCGGCACATCAAAACGCCCGCCTGGAAGTTCTTCGGCGGTCAGGGTAGAGCTGGCCCGGGTATCCCGCTTCGGCAGCTTCCCGGTGGGGTTCCAGGGACCGGCATGCTGAAACTGGATAAAGACCGGGCACCCCTGTTTATGCACCGCCTCTGTCAGCAAGCGGTAACTCGGGATGTAGCGGTCATCGTCCAGATGGAGTTGGACCGGCGGGTGCTGGACTCCCAGCGGGTATTCCACACCGCAGGATTCCACTATCAGAAGGCCTACTCCGCCCCTGGCCAGGTTTTCGTAATAGGCGATCATCCTGTCACTTATAAACCCTGTTGGCTCCACGAAAGAGGTCCCGCTGGCTGTCTTAATGATGCGGTTCCTGGTCTTCAGCTTACCTATATTGCCCGGCTCCAGGATTCTGGCGAAGCGTGAGTTCCCACCCATTGGTCTCCCTCCTTCCTCGGCCCTTCCGATCTTTATCTTTGCTTTTCCTTGATTTCTACTCCCAGAAACTGTTCAACATAATTCATGGCCGGTCGGAGAGTATTAACCGAGACCTCGAGCAAATGCCTTTCTTCCGAAGACAATTCCCATTCCTGGATTTCGCGCGCCCCCTCTCTCCCGATGACCGCTGGTACGGATATGCTCACCCCGCGATAGCCGTATTCGCCATCCAGCACCAGGGAGCACGGAATGACCCGCAAGGCGTTTTTAACGATCGCGCGGCAAATTTCGCTCAGTCCCACGGAGGACGTCCAGGCCTGAGTGCGCCCCGTTTTCAATCTCTGTGCTTCTATAACG
>JAGDMY010000247.1 GCA_017860765.1 Chloroflexota bacterium
GCGTTTCCTGGTCTCCACCTTGTTCTTAAGGGGCTGCATACGCTCGTCGCTCTCCTTCAGGAAGCGGGCGATTTTGTCATCCAGACTGGCCGGAACTTCGCTGCGCTTGGGCCCAAAATTTCTAGTTTCCCGCCGACCAGCATCCGGACGTATCTCCGGCCGGGGCATCCGGGGCGGTGCTACTTTAGGAGGCAAGGTCTGCTTGATAGACAACCCAATCTTCTTCCCCGAAATATTCAGTACCTTGACCTTGACGCTGTCGCCTTCCTTTACATAATCCTTGACGTCCTTGACATAGGTATCGGCTATCTCAGAGATATGTACCAGTCCCACCAGTCCTCCCGGCAGTTCGATAAAAGCTCCAAAGGTGGTTATTCCCTGAACTTTACCGTCAATAATCACCCCGGGTTCGATATTAGTCTGTTCCATTGGCATAGGTATTAAGAGCCCCCTCAAATCATGCTACGTTCTATTTTATTTGATGAAGGGGAACTAGTCAACCGGCAAATGTAAATCATTCACTGTCCATCACCCGGATGATAGTCCGTTCTCCATTCTTTACCATGCCTAACTGTTCCCGGGCGATGCGTTCCATCCCCGCCGGGGAATCAATGGTTGCCAGAGTCTTCTGTCTTTCGGCATTGATTTCGGTCAGCCGCGCTTTTTCCTGCAGGAGTTCCTGTTTGCGGCCCGACAGTTCATAAATGGTTTTGGCCCGGGGAATGATCGTAAACAAGAGGAGGCCGCACAGCAGCGCTGTCAAAATCATCCTGGGGCGCCTATTCAATTGAATCTCGATCTTCCTCATCCTCCCCTCCAAATATGCCCAGGGTATCCCCGGGCAGGACGATAACCACTTCGTAGCCTTTGCTGCGGGCACGGTTATATAGGGTAGCAACGGTACTGGCTGTGATTTTGAGGTTGCGGCAGATTTCCAGGCTGCTCTTCCCCATCTCTTTAAGTACTACCACCTGTCTCTCCCGAAAACTCAGTTTTTCCGCACCCCTGATCTCAATTTTCATATCAGCTACACACTATCCACAAATTTGCTACTAATTGACGACATTTTTGCTACTTCTTCTTTCGCGGAGCCGATCTAAAATTCCTGCTTTTATTATTTTTTTTATTTATTTTTTTTGTGGACCCCGACCGACACCCGTCGCGACAGCCCGGTCCTCGGATCAGGCCCTACCCACAGTCACACCCCGCTGGAGTGATCACTCCAGCGGGGTGTGGTCCGAACCTGGGGGCCTCGGCCATCCATCCTGCTCTGGGTTCAAAAAGGGCGCAAAAAAGCGCCCTGCTTATCCGAAGTGCACCTCCAAACATTGTCTTCTTCGTCCAACGTTGGGGGTGCACTTCATTATCCCTAGGGCGCTTTTCTAGTCAATCACTTTGTAGAGTTCTTTGGCATCGGCGGCTTTAATGTTATCTGCCACGCTGATAATCTGATAGGAGCTCTCTTTGGCTCCCACCCGCAGGGTGATAATATCCCCCGCTTTAACCTCCGTGGACGGCTTGGCCAGCCGCCCATTGACCATAACCCGGTCGTTCTCGGCAAAGTCCTTGGCCACCGTACGTCTTTTGATGATCCGGCTCACCTTGAGATACTTGTCTAACCGCATTCTAACCGACGGCGTCTTTCAGAGCCTTGCCCGGTTTGAAAGCCGGAACCTGGGCGGCTGGAATGTCGATCTCCGCTCCGGTCTGAGGATTGCGTCCTTTACGCCCCTGACGGGATCTTACTTCAAAGGTTCCAAAGCCAATCAGCTGTATTTTGTCCCCAGCTTTAAGTGCTTCTTCTACGGTAGTGAAAAAAGCATTAATAAACTTTTCGGCATCTTTCTTGGTGATTTCGGCTTTACCTGCCACGGCGCCAATCAAATCAGTCTTGTTCAAGATATCCCTCCTTTACTAACGGTCGCAATGTCTGCATCATAGTTAGGCTATTCGCCCTCGCCGCCATTTTTCCTTTTTTGCCGTAATTTTTTTCTGGCCTTTCCCGCCTGCCCGGCTATAATCCGTGCTGTTTGGCTTCATCCCAGATGGCATCCATTTCCTCCAGACTCAGTTCCGCAAAGCTGCGCCCAGACTCTTTTACCTGCTGTTCGATATAGTTGAAGCGCCGGGTCACCTTGTCATTGGCTTGCTGTAAGGCTTGCTCCGCTCCCACCTGTTTGAAGCGGGCCAGGTTGACCAGGGCGAACAGTACGTCTCCCATCTCATCGGTGATCGCCGCCTGGGTCTGAGCCTCTCCCAGTTCTGCCAGTTCCTCCCGCAGCTTCTCCCGGGCCCCCTGGATGTTGGGCCAATCGAATCCCACCCGGCTGATTTTCTCCTGGATTTTTTCGGCCCGCAACAGGGCCGGCAGGCCTGGGGGTATGCCTTGCAGCAGATATTGTTTGCCCTCCTGGCGCTTGAAATCTTCCCAGTTGTTGAGCACATCCTCACTGGTATGCAGGGGCAGGGATCCAAATACGTGGGGATGGCGGTCTATCATCTTCTGGCTGACGGTCCGGGTCAGGTCTGCAAAATCGAACTGTCCCTGCCTTTCGGCCAGGGCGGCATGGAATACTACCTGCAGCAAAAGGTCGCCCAGCTCCTCGCACAATTTGCGCGGGTCCCCCTCGTTAATGGCTTCGATGACCTCGTAGGTTTCTTCGATGAGATACCGCACCAGGGACTGGTGGGTTTGTTCCCGGTCCCAAGGACATCCGCCCGGGGCCAGCAGCCGGTTCTGAATCTCAATCAAGTTGTCCAGGGCTTCCCCTTTTCCGCTCATCTGCGTGCTCTCCTCCCACCCGATTAAAGATTGTTTATCGGGCTATCTTCTTAATCATATCCAGGTCAAACTCTTTAAACAGCAATAGCAGCCCGCCATATATGGCTACTCCTGCCAGGATAGCCAGCAGGGTCGACCAGCTGGAACCCAGCCCATAAGCGAGCAGGAACCCGTAGGACACTTTGGCCGCAATGCCCATCAGTGCCGTTATCAGCAGCAGTTTCAACATACGCCCGGTCTCGTAGCTGACTCCAGTCAGACGTTGCAGGCAGTAAATGTTGAAAAGGGCGCCGCAAACAAAGGCGGCCAGAGTTCCCAAGGCGGCTCCCCGGATATTCAGTAGGGGTATGCTAGTCAGGCTGTAGTTGAAGATGGTTTTCAGTATCCCGGTCAGAATCAAGCTGCGCATGGCTATCTGGGGATGACCGATGCCTTGCAGACCCGCGCTGCTCAACTGGAAAGCCGCCAGGGCTACGGTGGAAAATGCCAGGATTTCAAGCGGTGCACCCGCTTCCGGGGTGGCATAGAGCAGGG
>JAGDMY010000248.1 GCA_017860765.1 Chloroflexota bacterium
AACAGACAAATTATCAACTTGGGTCCCTAGCCAGATTAGCCGCTTTAAATGATTGCCTATCAGATTAAGGCCACAGAACAAACCAACATCGATATCATTACCAAGGCCGGTGTGACAGTGTACTATCTGCCTAAAGACGAACGGGCCAAGTGGAAAGCGGCCCTGGAACAATATGTTTCCAAGAGGCTTGCCGACCTGGGAGACTTCGGCGTTCAGGAAAAGGCCATCCTGGATAAAGCCAACGCCGAGAATCCTTAAAATAAACCGGTGCTTTAGCGAACTCGGCCATTTTTCTGCCCTGTCTGGCCATAGGCAGCACTAATTTAAAAGCCCTTAAGTGAACAGAACTTAGGGGCTTTTATTTTAGAAATAGGATTTCCGCCGGCCTACAGGTCAAGGGCGATATAGTAACCGGCTTTTACCGCCTCGTTAATCTTCTGCACCCTTAAGCAGTCCCCGATGGGGTAGAACTCTGGCGCACTACCGCGTAGCCGGTCAACCACATTCGTCAAAGCCTTTTGGCCCACCGCACAGACAATTGTATCCGCCTTATAAAGCACTTCTTCGCCCTTGGGACCCGTACAAAGGAGACCTTCTTCTGTGACGGCCTTGCCTTTGGTGTTGGTCATCACCTTGATATTGTACTTGCGAAATTCTAACTCCACGGCTGGCTTGACGCTGGTATCTCGTGCATAATCACCAAACATTTCAACCACAGTTACGTCTTTCCCCTGCATCGCCAGGTGAATCGCCTCGTCACACCCCACCATGCCCCCACCCATGACGACCACCTTTTGCCCTACTTTAGCACCGGGCTGGTGGATATCGTTGGCTATGATGACGTTCTTGCCCCGAATGCCAGGTATCTCCGGGACCAGCGGGACAGCCCCCACGGCCGCAATCAGCACATCGGGGTGATGAGCGGCCACGAGTTCCGGTGTCACCTCCGTGTTCAGCATTACTACCGCACCCGAGGCATTCACCATATATTCGAGGTATTTTCTAAGCCTGACCAAATCTTCCAGGAAAGGGACATCTTCGATTGTTTTAAGTACGCCTCCCAGGGCAGAACTCTTTTCGCACAGGATCACCTGGTGCCCCCGCTCCGAGGCAGTAATTGCCGCCTGCATTCCGGCAGGGCCGCCCCCTGCGATTAGCACCCTCTTCCGCCCGGCTGGAGGCCTTGCCATAAACTTGCTTTCGAATTCACTCCCCACCAGTGGGTTGACTGTACACACCATGTTGCCTGCCACCAGAGAATCCAGGCAGCACAGGCAGCGGAGACAGGGCCTTATTTCCTGCACCCGGCCGGCAGCGGCTTTCTTCGGCAGGTCAGGGTCGGCTACCAATGCCCTGGCCAGCGCCACTACATCCGCCTTTCCGGCGGCAATAATCTCCTCCATCTGCTCCACGTCTGAGATACCGCCGATGCAGGCTACGGGAGTCCTGACCGACTTTTTGACTCCTTCCGCCAGGTACACGTTGCAGCCATGTTCCAGGAAATTCGTGGGGTGCGTTCTCACGAATAGTTTGCCGGGCGGGACGTCATGGTAAGCTGCTGAAACGTGGATCAGGTCGACCTTGCCGTCGATCAGCCTGGCAAACTCTATCCCATCCTTGAGGGTATAGCCGCCGTCTCTGAACTCATCGCCGCTCATCCGGTATTCGATGGGGAAACCGGGACCGACTGCTCTTCGCACGGCATCGATGACCATGAGAGGAACCCGCGCTCGATTCTCAAGGCTGCCGCCGTACTTGTCTTTCCGCCGGTTATCCAGCGGGGAAAGAAACTGGTGCAACATCCAGCCGTGCCCGCCGTGAATCAACAGCATTTCAAAGCCGGCTTTTTTCACGTTGGCGGCTGCCTGTCCGAAGGAGTCGACTATCTCCAGTATCATGTCTTCCGACATCTCGAAAATTTCCTGCCCGTCTTTCGTTATTTCATGGCTCGGTCCATATCTGACGCGAGTGTCAGCCACGTTGGTATATGGCGCAGTTATGGATCCAAGGTAGGCCGCTTCGCCCTTTTTAAAGCCGCCATGCTTGCCGGCGTGTTCCAGCTCAATGGAAGGGATGGCCCCGTGACGCTTGATAGCTCTGGCCACCCTCGTCAGTGAGAAATAAATCCCGGGGTCATCCAGGTCGACGATATCCCCGCGGCTGATGCTCGTTTTGGTGTGAACGAAGGCTTCTCCGATGGTCACCACAGCGGCCCCGCCGGCCGCCTTTGACTCGAAGTAAGCGATGGTATCCCGGGTGAAATATCCCTCGGGTGTCAAATAGATAGCGGCCACCGGCGCTCCGACGATTCTATTTCTCAGGGTAAGGTCACCCAGTTTTAGAGGGCTGAACAGGTGCGGGTATTTATTCATGGTCTAAATTTCCCCCTTTTAACGAATCTTACTATATATGGGCCACCGATGCGACTTTATAAAGGTGTGGACTCGATGAGAGCACCAGCTGGTGCATCGCATCCAGGCGTTTTTTAGCCTCAGGATTCCGGACCATGGCTTCCCAATCTTCTTTAGTCTTCCACTGCGCGTAATTGACCACCGTCTTGCCGTCCAGGCTCGCATGGAGGCTCGAGGATACCCAACCCGGCAGCTTCCGTATTACTTCGGCGGTATCCTTCTGGAGCTGCCTTATTAATTTCTGCTGATTCGCCGGGTCGACGGTAAAGACGTTGATAAGAGTAAGGACCTGGTCCTCAGTGGAGATGGTGGTGAATTCTTTCGACTGGTTCATTTATTTTTGCTCCTCTTAATCAACCGTTTTGAAATATAACCTATTTTAATGCATCAGCCAGCGTTGTGGAAGTGGGCAATCTAATTCCCTGCCGAAGAATGGCGGTCCTGCAGGGGCAAAGACAACAGAAGAGAAGAATGAAATCTTGATTTAGGGGGATTATTGATCTTTTGGCTTATGTCTTAGAATCCCTGAATATTCCTTATGTCCTCTATTTGTTTTAACATGCCGTCGCTAACATCGTTGAATTTTCTGGCAAAAAGATGCGGGCTTGACATTCCTCTGGGCGCACCGGCGAAAGCTTCCTCTAAATCCAGGTTGCCATAAGCTAATTTTTTGCCGGCGGTGTGGTTTATTATTCTGCTATAAAAAACCTCTATCAACTCCTGTCTGAGGATTGGCAAATGTATTTCACCAATCAAAGCGGGGTGGGGAAGTGGAGCGATAGCCCAATCGTCATAAGTAAGCCCGTAGTCCACGGATTCTCTAAAGGGCGAATTCATAATAATGGTCTGGAATATCATTTCGCTGGGACAGCGCGCATGTTTATAAAAGTTAAAAAAATGA
>JAGDMY010000249.1 GCA_017860765.1 Chloroflexota bacterium
ATGGCATTGACTCGAATATGATATCGGCCCAGGTCCCTGGCCATGATTTCAGTTACCATGGTCATACCGGCTTTAGCGACGCTGTAGATTTTCGACCAGGGCACCAGCCCTGCCAGAGAGGTGATATTGATGATATTACCGCCACCCTGTTCCCTCATTTTTCTAGCCACTACCTGGCTCAAAAGGAATTGTCCTTTAAGGTTGACATTCATGATCTCATCCCAGACCTCCTCCTCAGCATCAATAAGCGAATAGTTGGGGATATTGGAGCCAGCGTTGTTGACCAGGATATCAATGCGGCCGAATTTCGAAATCACTTTCCCGGCCATAGTTCTCAGATCGTCCATTTTTCCCGCATCGGCTACGACCGCCAGGGAACTTCGGCCCCTGGCCCTGACTCCCTCCGCGACCTCTTCCAGTTCCGCCAGGGTCCGGCTGGTCAAGGCAATATCAGCCCCGGCATCAGCAAAGGTCAGAGCAATAGCCCGTCCCATACCGCGACCGCCGCCGGTGATTAAAGCCAATTTACCTTCCAGGGAAAATCGGGAAAGGTCCATCAATTTGTCCTCCTTGTCTGCAGTCCGCTTCCCACACAAGAGATATTAAATGTGCTCACATCATAACCTAAGCCTGGCATGCTGCACAATGGGTAGAGCTATCCATTAGAAACTTCTGGTTGATAAATCTTTATTTTTGAGATAGAATTTCCTGAATAACAACTAAAAATACCACCGGTATAGAGAAGGCAATGAGCTCAGAGCTACTCAAAGAGGACCGGCCTTGAAGCTGGTTTATGAATCGTTAAATTGCAAACTATGCGGCTCCCATAACATTATCCGCTTCGGGCATTATCGGGGAATACAGAGGTGGTGGTGCAAGGACTGCCGGCACAAATTCGCCGACAATGATGCCCTGCCGGATATGCGTATGCCGACTGACCAGGTAGCCCTGGCTGTCGGGATGTACTTTGAGGGTAGAAGTCTGAATATTATCCCCAGGCTCATGTATCAGCTGCAGCACAGCCTGGTGACTCATACTTCGGTGAAAAAATGGGTCAGCCTTTTCTCGAAGCTGGCCTCCGGTGAGGCGGAAAAAGCCCGGGTGAATGCCGGTGATACCTGGCTGGCATATGAAAAGCCCCTTAAAATTGGCGGCAGGAATTACTGGGCCTTAGATCTTACCGACTCCACCACCTGGTTCCTCCTGGCTACCAAACTCTCCGGCGGGCGCGGGATCGAAGATATTAGAGAGGTGATGGAGATAGCCCGGGAAAGGGCCGGCAAAGTCCCGGCCCAGGTCCTGACAGATAGCTGGAAAGGTTATCCGGATGGCATCGAGCTGGCTTACGGCGCAGATTTACGGGGGATCCCGACCATGCCCCCTGCCGATAGGGGGGAGTATTTCAGATTAGCAGATTCCTGGCAGAGGACTCTAAAAGACCGCGACAAGATCATCAACCGACTTAAAAATAAGGACCAGGCACAGCTGATAATGAACGGCTGGCTGGTGCATTACAACTACTTCAGAATCCACGAGTCTCTTAATGGCAGAACCCCCGGGGAAGCCGCTAAATCGACTTTTAAATACCGCAGCTGGGCGGATTTGGTCCACCGTTCCAGGACTGATACCGGCGTTATTAAACTGCCCGAGCTGCCCGGCATGGTCAGGATCCCCAGGGTCCGCTTTGCCAAAATGGGACGCGCTGAGCTGGGGAGGCTTAAGGCCCTGGAAGAGGAAAACCGGCAGCTCAAGCAGTTAGTCGCCGAACTTAGCCACGACAAACAGGTCTTGCAGGACAGGCTGAGGAAAAAAGACTAAGACCCGCCCAGGTAAATAACCTGGCCTGTCATATAGCTGCAAACGTCAGAGGCCAGAAAAGCCACCAGGGGAGCCAGGTCTTCTGGCGTACAAAACCTCTTTAACCAGGAGTTCTGACGGAAGGACTCGATAAACTCGGGAGGAGCATTCTTTATCAGGCCGGTCAGTGCCAGTCCGGGAACCACAACATTAACAATCACCCCCAGGGAAGCCGCTTCTTTGGCCAGAGACTGAGATAAAGCTGTTATTCCAGCCTTGGCCGCGCCATACGTGGAGAGAAGAGGGAAGCCCATGCCTCCGGAGATAGTCACAATCCGACCATAATGGCGCTCTATCATATGGGGTAATACTGACTGGGCCACATTCATCTGTCCGTAAAGATTAACCTGGATATCTTTGTCCCAATCCGCCCGGGTCTTTTCCAGAAAAGGCCTCTCCAGGCTGCCGACTCCGGCATTATTGACCAGGATATCAATCCGGCCGAATTTTTCGAGCGTTTTCTTGACCGTTTCATCCACCTGGTCCCTCTTTGTCACGTCTACCCTCAACACCAGGGTCTGGCCGCCCAGGGCCTCTATCTCCCTGGCCGTTTTCTGAGCTCCCTCGAAGTCTATATCAGCGCTGATAATATGACATCCTTCTTTAGCCAGAGTTAAAGCAATGCCCTTGCCATAACCAATCTGGCTGCCGGTCCCCGTCACCAGGGCCACTTTATCCTTTAATTTCAGGTCCACAAAAACCTCCTTTTTCCTATAGTTTATTTAAAAAGGGCTCCATCTCCTCAATTACATATTCCAAACCCAATTGCCGTAATTTATCCCGGGTGGGTATACCGTTGGATGTCCAACCCCGGAGGTGATAATATTCATCCAAGAATTTGTCCAGGGTCCTCACCACCTGACCCTCCCCCTGCGCCTTCAGCGTATGCAGGGGCTCGGTTTGCAGCCTCTGCGGCAGAGTATCCTGTTTGCGATCGAAACCCTCCCGGACATTAAAAGCGCGCTCCAGGTTCCAGATGCGCTCGCCAGCCTTCTCGAGATAGCCCCAATCGCTGAACTCCTTGATTCCGGTAGCCGCCTCCAGCATTTTCGGAAAAAGGCGGCGGTTCCAATCCCCGCACATGGCCGCGAAACCACAGGCTATCCCGACCTCCAGAGCATCGTTATTTTGATTGAAGATCACAATATCCGCTTTGCCCTCTTCGGTAAAGCGATCTACCGGTCTGGGCACCGGCATTCCGAACTCCTGAAACATTAAGGATCCATGAGTGTGGGAGCCGCCTATAGTTGAAGTGGCGTAGCCAAACCCGGTTCCTTTTAAGGCCCGGGGTTCATAGCCGGCCAGCTCCAGACCTTTGACCTGCATGGCATAAGCTTCAGCCCCCTTACCGATCTGTTTGGCTGCTCGCAGAGTGCCTTCGGCTAGAATGTTGCCAAATCCCTCCCGGCGGGCTATTTTCTTGATCAGATTG
>JAGDMY010000250.1 GCA_017860765.1 Chloroflexota bacterium
AGTCCCTTGCGGCAGGCATAACCCTGGCTGCGTAAGTTGTCTTTATCTCCCCGAACTTTGATCATGCGGTTGTCTTCCACCAGGATCTCCAGCCCGCAGCCGTTTACGCACAGAGTACAACTTGTCTTAAGCCAGTCTCCCATATTTTTCTCCTTTGCCAAAAATAAATCGAGATAAGCATCTTAGCAATCATTAACAAAAATTTTGTATTTTTTAACATGACTGGTTAGTTTATGTGAGAATTGAAAACCCGTGACGATATCCACTATATTATCATCACATTGGTCTGTCAATCGTGGCTTATGCTAATAAATCCTCTTAATGAATTAGTGGGCAAAAATATTGGCTCATAGGCGGCCTTTCCATAATGCCATCTGACAAGCGAATCATTTCAATAGGAGAAGAAGATTACTAATCTGCAGCATTGGCATGAACGGTATTTATAGGTTAAAGACTAACTCAAGGTTTTAGTTCTATCTATCGTCAAGTACCGCCCACCATTCTTTTAGCCAATTGTCCTCGGTAATGCCAATCTCATATTTGCAGTGCACGGCGCTTCGGCTATCCCGGCCAAAGTTTTTCGCCGTTGCTCAGTCCGTACGCTCTGGCAGTCCTTCTGCCGGCCGGCCACCCTGGTTTCATTTCCCGGTGACAGGATGTTTCCAGTGTACCGGAAGAGGCTTTATATTCGGATAGGGATGATAGTTGGTAGGCGGTGCATCGGACTGGGAAGCTCTGCCCTGCCCGATCATAGGAGTCTCCGCCCAGCCCCCTTCGATCGGAGAGCGGAAGTGCAGGCTCATAAACACTTTCTGGAACTTCCAGACCCCGTCTTCTTTGACAAATTCATTCTCGTACACCCCGTGGCCCAGTACCGAGCGGATGGGGCCTCCCGGAGGATAGGGACGGGCCTGGATCATTATCAGGTACCATCTGCCCTTAGCGGTGCGGCCGTCCGGGTCCACCGTCACCACACCCTGATGCTGCATGTGGAAGGCGAATAGCCCAAGTCTGGCGATGGCATTTTCTTTACCCAGGTATTCCAGGAAGAACTTCCCCGCCCCTTCATAACCCTTGAATACCCCCCGGTCGGCAATCTCAATTGATTCTGCGTTTTTTGAGAACAATTCCCAGGCTTCTTTAAGCATGCGGTTATCCAGATAATAACCGAAAATCTTTTGCAGCCGGTCAATCGCCAGCTCATCCTCCACTTTTTGTAATCTGGCTTCCATTTCTTTTAAATCCATGTCCGACCCCCTAATTCAAATTATTTCCAGTCTTGGTGAATTCAATGTCCCGGTCCAATTACCCGGCCTTTTAATCCAAATGCTCTATTATACCCCTTTCAGACAGGTGCTGTCTTGCTTTTCCATCATTCCAGAGGGAGAGAGGTATTCAGGCCCTGTCCCGGTAGTGTATAATGAAAGGCTAAAAGGAGGATAAAATGGAATTAATCGAAGCCATTAAAACCCGCAAGAGCATCCGGGCTTTCAAGCCCGACCCGGTGCCCCGGTCAGTCCTGCAAGAAATCCTGGAGGCAGCCCGCAATAGTCCTTCCTGGGCCAATACCCAGCCCTGGGAGTTCGCTATTGTTACCGGCCGCCAGCTGGAAGAAATTAAAAAGGGCTTTCTGGAGCTCGGCACCACGGGGTCGAATATGGAGGCGGGCCGCCCCCCCGAATTCCCCGAACCCTATATCAGCCGCGTCCGCTCCCTGGGACAGAAGGAATACGGGTTGATAGGCATTACACGCGATAATAAAGAGGGGCGGGCCTGGTGGAACTCACAAAATTTCCACAATTATGGCGCGCCCTGTGTCATCTATATCCTGATCGACCGGGCCTTCCATATCCATGAAAAAGGCATCAATGTCTGGCCGGTATATGACTGCGGCCTGATATCTCAGACTATCATGCTCCTGGCCACCAATTATGGACTGGGCACGGTGGTACAGGCACAGGCTGTCATCCATCCGGAGATAATCCGCAGGGTGATAGGGATACCTGACTCCAAGTTGATTTTGATCGGAATCGCCATCGGTTATCCCGACTGGGCGGAAAAGATAGCCAGCTTCCGCTCGGATAAGGAGCCTCTGGACAAGCTGGTCAAGTGGTACGGTTTCGCATAAACCGGAGGTTGAGGTAATTTAGCTCATCTTTCTTAAAATAATTAAAGGAGGTAGTTCGTGGCCGGTAAAAAATACGCCAAGCAGGTGGTCCAGGACCTCTGGGAGAAAAGCATTAACCCTGACATCGTAGAGCCTATAATCCATTTCGATGGGGAAAGGCACGGCGGTGGCCTTAATTTTATGTTGAGCCGGACTCTGGTCGCCAAGCCCTTCAGCATGATCAAAGCGCCGCATAAGCATGACTTTGATCAGATCATCTTCTTTCTCGGCAGCAATCCGCAGAAGGACCATGAATTTGACGCCGAAATCGAATTTTTTCTGGGCGACGAGCAGGAAAAGTATGTCATTACATCTCCCACCGCCATTTACATCCCCAAAGGCCTGACGCACGGCCCGCTGCATTATAAAAGGATCGGCAAGACGGTGGAGTTCGTGGATGTGTGCCTGACTCCCAAGTATGTCCGCAAGCCGCAAACCTAGAGAGGGTCGCTAGAGCATACTTTCGAGCAGCCGCCGGCAGTCGTCCAGATTTAAATCCCTGGGATTACCCTCGTGGGTAAAGTCGTTGGCATATATTTTTACGATATGCTCGATGTCCTTTTTCTGGAATCCAAACTGGCGGGTCAAATTGTTGGACTCGATTCCCAGGTCCTTTATCAGCCTCTCCACTTCGTCGAACCACTTGTCGGCCGCCTGTAGCGCCGTCATGCCCCGGGTATCCACACCCATCGCCTGGGCCATGTCGGCAAACTTCTCAGGACAGGCAGGCTCGTTGTATCTTTCCAGGGTCAGGGTGATGACGGAGTTAATCAGGCCGTGATGGCAGTCCGTTAAAGCGCTGATCTGGTGTCCCAGCCCATGCACAATCCCGGCCCCGGAACCGAAGCTGATGGCCACCCCACCCATATTCGCCGCCCAGCACATCATTTCACAGGCCTTATGGTTCATCCGGTTATAAACAAACTCCCGCAGGTTCTGGGATACCAGCCTCAAGACCCTCAGCTCCATGGCATTGCCATGCTGGGATGACAACCGGCTCACATAGGCTTCGAAGCCGTGAGAGAAGCAGTCGAAACCGGTCTGAGCGGCAATATGCTTTGGCATCAGGCGTATTATCAGGGGGTCCACAATGGCCATCTGGGCCGTGGCGCTGGGAATCAA
>JAGDMY010000040.1 GCA_017860765.1 Chloroflexota bacterium
CCCACCCTGACCAGGAGCTCCCGGATTCTTTCCAGCCCTGACCGAGGCAAAATATCCATCTCCTGGGCCATCCTCGCCTCCACCATCATGCCAATCGCGACTGCCCTGCCATGGCCGATGTGAAAGTCCGCAGCCGTCTCAACGGCATGGCCTACGGTGTGCCCGTAGTTCAAGATATTCCTGATACCCAGGTCATTCTCATCTTTCTCAACTATTTCAGCCTTGATAGCCGCACAGCGCGAGACTACAGCCTCCAGCATTTCCATCTCCCTGGTTTCCAGCCGCTCCAGGTTAGTCTCGAGGCGTTGAAACAGCTCTGCATCCCGGATCACCGCATACTTGATTACCTCGGCGAGCCCGTTCTTAAACTCTTCCTCAGGCAGCGTTTTGAGCGTGGCGATATCTGAGATGACCAGCCTCGGCTGATAAAAAGCGCCGATAACATTTTTTAGCTTTCCGTGGTTGACGCCGGTCTTGCCTCCAAGGCTGCTGTCCACTTGTGCCAGGAGAGTAGTCGGAAGATGGACCAGCGGCACCCCCCGCATGTAGGTGGCAGCTACAAATCCCGCCAGGTCTCCAATAACCCCACCACCCAGGGCCAGTACGGGAGTCAGTCTTTCAGCCTGGTTATCGCTTAAGCGCTCAAATAAGCCGGACGCTTGTTCCAGCGATTTGTACTTCTCCCCCTCGGGCACTTCCAGCATCACAGGTATCAGTCCGGCTGCCTTGAGATCAGCCTCAAGTACGTCGCCGTAGAGGCTTCTGACCGCAGGGTTGGTAACGACGGCCGCCCTGCCACGCAGCCCCAGCCCGTGCAACTTTTCGCCCGCCTTCCTGATGAGTCCGGGGCCAATATGGACTTCATATTTGTTCTGAGCCAGCTTTACATTTATTATCTGCATCTCTTTTTCAAAGGATCTTCCGTGGCGAGATGGCCTGGGAATATTAATTAGCCCTCCGCTTGGGAGGGCTATTTGATTGTCCGGTTTTATTTGGGTTATTACAAATTTGCTCCCAAGCCCATTTTCATGTTCTAAAATGGTTATAACAAATATAACTAGGAGCCAGATTTCTAACCAGCATCTCTTTCAACTCTTCGTGCCTAGATATCGGATGGAGGCAGCTCATCGCGGTCAAGCCCGATTTCCTTTCTGGCTGTGGCCAGCAATTTTTCCAGATGCCCCCGGAATGCTTTCTTTTCTTTGGCATCCATGGTGTTAAAAATGCGATGAATGGGCCCTCTCTTGGTAGAAAGGTCATAAGTTTTTTTGCCTTTTTCGGTCATTACCACTCTAACCAGGTTCTTGCGGTCCAAATCCTTAACTTTCTTGACCAACCCTCTCCGGGCCATCCGGTCTACCAGAGCGGATACAGTATGAGGCTGACGAATAATATGCCTGGCCAGAGCTGCGGGAGTGGCTTTATTCCCCAGGGCCTGCACCACAAATAAAAGCCCCACCTGCTCCGGAGATACCCCATATCTTTGCAACTCCTTCTCCCGGGCCCTGAAGATGGCGTATCTGGTGTGGGTCAACAACAACCATAGATCTTGATCCTCATCCTCCGCAGAATAGAATTTCGCCGATTCATCATATTGCATACTGATATTCTCTTCCCTCTAATTATTATTTGTGGACGGGCTTATACGTTTTCCACATTGAGTATATTATAACATTAAGCTTGCCCATAATCTACCCCCCTGTGTCCGGCTTTTTTAGCGGGCGTGGTGGATTTTCATATATTCACTTCCGCGGCCCGTATAAGTATTTGACAACCCGGGAGGGCTATGATATTTTAATCCCCGGATATCCGGCTTCATACTGGGCTTGTGGAAAGCGAACCTGTATAATTATGTTGAACTCGCCTGATCATATTTCGATCAAATCAGAGGAGGATGCCATGCTGAGTTGCTACCGGATTTTGGATCTGACCGATGAGAAGGGCTATATCTGCGGGAAGGCGCTCAGTGACTTCGGCGCTGATGTAATTAAAATCGAAAAGCCGGGAGGCGACCCTGCCAGACGCCGTGGGCCTTTCTACCACGATAGTCCTGACCCGGAGAAAAATCTTTACTGGTTCTCTTTCAATGCCAACAAAAAAGGCATTACCCTGGATATAGAAACTGAGGCCGGGCAGGAGATCTTCAAAAAGCTGGTCAAGAAGGCCGATGTGGTTATCGAGTCCTTCGAAACCGGATACCTGGACAAACTGGGGTTGGGGTATGACGCGATCAGCAAAATAAACCCCGGAATTGTGTTGACCTCGATCTCAGGTTTTGGACAGGAAGGCCCCTATAAAGATTTCAAGACGCCGGATATCGTCGTCCGGTCGCTGGGCGGGATTGTCTATACCGCAGGTTATGAAGACCGGCCCCCTTTAACTGCCGGCTATGAGCACACCCATTTGCTGGGTGCCCTGTATGCGGCGGTCGGCACCATGATAGCCTTAAGCCACCGCCAGTTGACAGGACTCGGGCAACACGTAGAGTCCTCAACCCAACAGGCCTGCGCCATCATTGCCTCAGCTGAAATAGAAGGCCCTTATGCCCTCTTTGGAAGAGTACTTTCCAGGCACGGTAGAGCCCGGGGTTCTGTAACCCTGAATGACGGCACTATTTTTTACAATCCACTGCTCTGGGAATGCAAGGACGGCGATGTGGCCTTCAACCTGCTGTTGAATCCCACCGCAGCCAAAGCCAACCTGGCCCTGATGGAGGGACTCAAGAGGGATGGAATCGACATCGGTTTTCTGGGGGACTGGGAATGGGACAAAAAGGGCTGGCGACACATGAGCCTGGAACAAGCCAAGGAAGTAGTGCAAATACTGGCCAAGTTTTTCCGCCTGCATACCAAAGCGGAGTTGTTGCAGCTGGCTGTCCAGAACCGCTTCCAGATTGGCCCCTGCAACGATGCCGAGGATGTGCTCAAACATCCGCAGCTGGAAGCCAGAAAATTCTGGAAGGACATTGAACATCCCGAGCTGGGCACCAGCCTGAGGTATCCGGGAGGGCCAGTGCAGACCACGGCAGGGTACGTCGGAATAAGAAGGCGGGCCCCTCTCATCGGCGAGCATAATGTCGAGATTTATCAAAAAGAGTTGAAAATGTCGGCCCGTAAAATCAGCACTCTGAAAGCCAGCGGGGTCATTTAAGAGCAGGAGGATTATAGCGTGGAAAAGCGACCTTTGGAAGGGGTAAAAGTTATCCAGCTTTGCTGGGCAGGAGTTGGGGTGTATACTCTGAACTTCCTCAGTCATTACGGGGCCACGACTATAAGGGTAGAGACTTCAACATATCCGGACCCGGTCAGGGTTTTTGAACCTTACGCGCCGACTTATAAGCCGGGAGAACCCATCGGACTGGAGCGCAGCGTCTTCTACTCCATCACCCACACTGCTCCTGAGCTGGGCATGGTCCTGAATTTAAAGCAACCGGAAGCGATCGAAGTCTTTAAGAAGCTGGTGGCCTGGGCAGACGTGGTAGGAGAAGGATTCCCCGCCGGAGTGATGGACAAAATCGGTCTGGACTACGAGGGATTGAGGAAGGTCAAACCGGATATCATCATGATGCGGACCTGCGGTTACGGACATACCGGCCCGATGGCTGCCCAGCCTGGATTCGGCAGCATAATGACCGCTGTGACCATGATGGATACCTTCACGGGTTGGCCTGATAGAAGGCCTCTGGCGCCCACTACCTATTACACCGATCAATTTGTGCCGATGTTCGCGGCACTGGCTATCCTGGCAGCTTTGGACTATCGCCGCCGTACCGGCCAGGGGCAGTATATCGACCACTCCCAGATGGAAGCCGGGTTAAACTGCGTTACTCCTCTCATTTTGGACTACGAAGTTAACGGAAGAAAACCCGCTTTGAAAGGCAATAAAAGCGATTATGCGGCTCCCCACGGGATCTACCGCTGCAAGGGCGAGGACAGATGGGTTGCCATTGCGGTGATGAACGACCGGGAGTGGCAAGCTTTTAAGAAAATCCTGGGAAATCCCTCCTGGGCTGCTGATACCCGCTACGATGCCGTGGAAGGCCGCCTTAAAGATAGCGACGAGCTTGATCGGCAGGTTGAAGCCTGGACCATAGATCAAACGCCGGAACGGGTAATGGCCATTCTCCAGGGTGCGGGGATAGGTGCCGGGGTAGTGGCCAATTCCAGGGATATGGATAACGATCTGCAGCTTAATTATTACAATTTTTACCGGGAGTTGGAGCATCCTTTTATGGGCAAGCTGCATTATTATCATCCAGCAGCCTTGAAATTGTCCAGGGCTGAAACTGCAGTCCAGCGGCCGGTCCTGTTGGGGGAACACACTGATTATGTTTGTTCCCAGATTCTCGGTATGTCCCGCAAAGAAATCGACGATCTGCGGGCCAAGGGTGTGTTTAAATAGTCCGGCGGCCTCAGAAAGCATCTTATACGTCTGGCTTTATCGAGATTGACTTTTGCCATAAGCTGCGAAATAATATTGAGAACAGCCTGTCAGCTTTTCGTACAAATTACTTAAAGCGGTGCGGCTGCCCCACATTTAACAGATTTTAGGCTCACCTGTAGAGTGCCGTAACCGACCCTTGAAAAGGACTCAACCTTATTTTGTTAGGATAAAGTAGATGGTTAATGAGCAGACAAAGTCGGCCTTGCCTGGATTTCGGGTCCTGGATTTAACTGAAGGTGGGTGTATGCTGGGCGGCAGGATGCTGGGAGACGTTGGGGCAGACGTCATCAAGATTGAGACTCCTTCCGGCAGTCCCTCTCGTATTGCCCCTTATTATAAGAATATCGCGGACCCTGAAAAAAGCCTGGTCTGGTTTGCTTATAACTCTAATAAACGGGGCGTCAGCCTGGATATCCGCCAGCCAGAGGGTCAGCAGCTTTTTAAGAAGCTGGTCGGTACCGCGGATGCTGTCCTGGAATCCTTCGCACCGGGCTACATGAGCAGCCTTAAGCTGGGTTATGAGGACTTATGCCAGGTCAAGCCGGATATCATCATGGCTTCTATCACTCCCTTCGGCCAAAAAGGGCCCAAGTCCAATTATCAGGCCAGCGATCTCACCATCTGGGCCAGCGGGGGTTTTCTCAATGATTGCGGCGACCCTGACCGGGCTCCGGTTTGGATCAGTTTTCCTCAGGCCACCCTCTTTGGGGGGGCAGAGGGGGCCATCGGCACTCTCTCCGCATTTTTATACCGCCTGGATACCGGAGAAGGCCAGTGTATCGATGTTTCGATGCAGGAGGCGGCGGTCTCCCCGAATATGAATATCCTCCCCATGTGGGATGTCGCCAAAATCGAGTTCCGCAGAGTTGGGGCAGTCTCCTATGTTCCCCGCACCGGCGTTAAACAGCCGATTTATTTCAGATGCAAAGACGGCTACGTGATGATTCTGGCCATTGGCGGCAACGACCCCTATGCTTCCTCATCTGAAAGGCTGGTAAAGTGGATGGGCGAATTCGGCATGGCCCCACCCTGGCTCACCCGGATCAACTGGTGGAACGATTACAACGCTTCCACGTTGTCACAGGAGCTGGCTGATAAAGTGGGTCAAGCTATAGAGCAATTCACTTTGACCAAGGGCAAGATGGATTTATATCTGGAAGGGGCCTTCCAGAGGCAAATACTGGTAGCACCGGTCTCTAATACTAAAGATATCAGTGAAGATATTCAACTCAGAGCCCGTAATTACTGGGTGCATCTCGACCATCCCGAATTAGGCCAGTCTCTCCCTTACTGCGGACCCTTTATTAAAATGAGCGCAACCCCCATTTCTTACCAGAGAAGGGCCCCTTTGATCGGTGAGCACAATCGGGAAATATACGTTGAAGAACTTGGCCTTACCGAAGACCATCTCAAGGCTTTGCGCGACAAGAAGATCATCTGATTTCAGGACGGCAGACAATGGAGAAGAAAAAGGTATTTGAGGGCATAAAGATAGCCGAATTTGCCTGGGTGGTTGTCGGACCGTCCAGTTCTCGATACCTGGCCGACCATGGAGCGACGGTGGTAAAGGTCGAGTCCCACAAACGTCTGGATACCAACCGGGTGAACAGTCCCTTCGTCGGCACCACGCCCACGCCTGACAGCAGCATGTTTTTCGGCCGGCACAATCCGAATAAATACAGCATCAGCATTGATTTACAGCACCCTAACGGCCGCCAGCTCGCCTGGAAGCTCATTCAATGGGCGGATATCGTCACCGAGTCGTTTTCTCCGGGCACTATGGAAAAATGGGGACTGGGCTACGAAGATGTCCGCAAGGTCAGACCGGATATTATTTACTACAGCTCCAGCATGCAGGGGCGGGGCGGTCCTCATTCCAGCTATGCCGGCTATGGTCAGAATGCCTGCAATTTCAGCGGTTTTACTGAACTGAGCGGCTGGCCGGACCGCTTGCCATCCCCTCCTTATGGGGCCTATACCGACTATGTCAGCGCCCGTTTTAGCGCCTTCGCTTTGCTGGCGGCCCTGGCCTACCGTCGCCGCACCGGCCAGGGGCAATATATAGAGCAGTCCCAATTTGAGACTTCCCTGCACTTTCTCTCTCCTCCTGTCATGCAGTGGCAGATTAATGGCGATATCATGAAAAGAAATGGCAACCGGTTGGCCAATGCCGCTCCCCACGGCGTGTTCCAATGCCAGGGTGATGATAGATGGCTGGCTATTTCTGTGTTGAGCGAAGAACAATGGGGCAGGTTCTGCCAGTCCATCGGACAGCCCGGTTTAACGCTGCAACCGGAGTATGCTACCCTGGCTGCCAGAAAAAAGAATGAGGACGCTTTGGATAAACTGGTCACCGACTGGACGCTCCGCCACACGGCAGAAGAGTCAGAAGCGATATTGCAGAAAGCCGGCGTTCCCGCCAATGTGGTGGAGAAACCTTCAGACATCTACAACGACCCGCAGCTTAAGTCCCGGAATTATTTTACGACTCTCAACCATCCGGTAATGGGCGACCAAAAATTTGAACCGCAGTCCTGTTTTATTCTCTGCAAGACCCCCCGCGAGTTAAACCGTCCCTCACCCTGTCTCGGTCAGCATAATGAATATGTCTTCAAGGAACTCCTCGGTATGAGCGACGAGGAAATCGCCGAGCATATTATTGACGGAAGCATCACCACCCAGCTGGTGGGTAAAATGAGCACCACGTTTTAGTTTTGAAAATCTGACCTTTTTTGAAAGCCTCCCCCTTCAAATGCTACAATATGCTTATCCTTGCGGTTTTTCCGTGTCGGAAAAGGGGAGTAAGAATATATGCTGACACAAATCCTGAAAGTCCTGGAAAATGACGCCCGTACCAGTCTGCAGCAAATTGCCACCATCACCGGCCTTTCTGAAGCTGAGGTGGCCCAAACTGTCAAAAAGGCGGAGCAAGACCAGGTGATCTTGAAATACAAGGCCATAATCAACTGGGAAAAAGTGCAGAATGAGCATGTCTTTGCCTTAATCGAGGTCAAGGTAACGCCGCAGAGAGACGTCGGTTTCGATTCCATCGCCGAGCGTATCTACCGTTTTCCTCAAGCCCATACCGTATACCTCCTCTCCGGCACTTTTGATTTACTGGTGATTGTTACCGGCAGGACGATCCAGGAAGTGGCCAATTTTGTTTCTCAGAAACTGGCCCCGGTGGAGGGCGTACAGAGCACGGTCACGCATTTTCTCCTTAAAAAATATAAAGAGGATGGCGAAATTCTGGGGAACCGGGAAGATTTGAAGCGACAACCCTTCATTCTATAGCTTTTAGCTTAATATTGGAGTATCCTATGACGATCAGTAAAAAACAATGTGCCCCCACTATTTCCAAATGTGTCAGCGATCTGGCGCCTTCTGGGATTCGCAAGTTCTTTGACCTGGTGGCTACCATGGAAGGTGCGATTTCACTGGGAGTGGGGGAACCGGACTATGCTACTCCCTGGCATATCCGGGAAGCGGCGATCTATTCCATCGAAAAAGGCTACACCATGTACACCTCCAACTCCGGTATGCCCGAGCTGCGGGAGGAGATCGCCCGCTATTTGTCCGATCGGTATCGGGTGAATTATGAACCGGCGGGAGAAATCTTGATTACGGTGGGTGTCAGTGAAGCCCTGGACCTGGCCATGCGATCGATTCTAAATCCGGGTGACGCAGTAATAATGGCTGATCCCTGCTACGTATCCTATCCAGCCTGCGTCTGCCTGGCAGGCGGCCAGCCGATCAGGGTGCCCACCAGGGTGGAAAATGGCTTTGAGCTGAGAGCTGAAGATATTGAACCTTTTATTACTGATAATACCCGGGCTATACTCCTGGGCTATCCCGCCAATCCCACCGGCGCCATGATGTCGCGCTCTAATTTGATAAAAATTGCAGAGCTGGCCCTCCGCCATAATCTCATGGTAGTCTCGGATGAAATTTACGCCCGCCTGGTTTACGGGGTGGATGAGGTCTGCTTCTCCGCTTTGCCAGGCCTCAAGGAGAATACCCTGCTGCTGGGCGGTTTTTCTAAAGCCTATGCCATGACAGGATGGCGGCTGGGCTACGCCGCCGGCAACTGCAGTGTTATTTCAGCGCTGACCAAAGTGCACCAGTACACCATGCTTTGCGCTCCCATTATGGCCCAGAAGGCCGCCATTGAAGCCTTGAAATTTGGAGAACCGGATATTCAGGAAATGCTCAGCGATTATAACCGGAGAAGACTTTTAATGGTCAAGGGATTCAATAATATCGGCTTGACCTGTTTCGAGCCCAAAGGAGCATTTTATACCTTCCCTTCCATTAAAAAGACCGGTCTGACCTCCGAAGAATTTGCGGAAAAGCTCCTGAAAGAGGAGAAAGTGGTGGTGGTCCCCGGGACGGCCTTCGGGCAGTGCGGGGAAGGCCATATCCGCTGCTGTTATGCCACTGCCATGTCTGAGATAGAAGAAGCCCTTTCCCGCATCAAGAGGTTTCTGGACAAACATAGCTAGGCAGGACTCAGTCCATCCCTGGCTCTGGCTATTATATAATAAGCTAAAATAAGTCGGATTGAA
>JAGDMY010000251.1 GCA_017860765.1 Chloroflexota bacterium
TATCCCGCCGCAGAACCTTATCTCCCGGGCAGCGGATATGAATATACCCATGCTGCTCGTCCCCTTCGATACCTTCCAGGCCGCCAAGCAGATTGATGACATGGTACCGCTACTTACACGCGATGACGCTGAGCGCATCAATTTGCTCCAGAAACTGGTCGAGCAGAACGTGGACCTGAAAGCCATAATTTAGGGCCGACCGGTACAACGCTGGGGTACATTTTTATCTGCGCCCGGTACAATTTGGCATGAGGTCCTCTCCCTCCGCACAGCATGCCAGCACGGCCTTTATCGCCATAACTCTTTCCATCGTATAGGTGATTCATTTGACGCCTCAAAAGGGGTATGTTACTATGGAAATAATTTCTTCAGACACCCGGGTCGTACGTGTTCATTTGAGGGTCATCCTCTGGCTGGGCCAGCTCGGAGAGATAAAGTGCAAGTTGAGCAAGAGCTAGCTGGATTCCCGCAGGACCGGGATAGCCTGGTGACAATCGGGGTTTTTGACGGGGTCCATCTAGGTCATAAATATCTGATTTCAAAGTTAAAAGAGCTTGCCAGTCAGCAAGGCTTACGTTCCATTGTCATCACGTTCCAAAAGCACCCTCAGGAAGTTTTAAACCCCCATTCCCAGCCTCCCTTCCTGTCCGACGCCGCAGAAAAAGCTGAACTCTTGAAAAAAGAGGCCGTGGATGAGGTCATCGTGCTTACTTTTACCCCTCAACTGGCCAGCCTGAGTGCGCGCGAGTTTATCACCCTGCTACAAAAAAAGCTCCGTATGAAAGGCCTGGTTGTCGGTCCGGACTTCGCTCTAGGACGCAACAGCGAGGGCGGCATCAGCACCCTGCGAAAGCTAGGATCGGAAATGGGCTTCAGCGTCACTGTGATACCTCCGGTCAGGAAAAACGGGGAAATTATCAGCAGCACGGCCGTCCGGCGCGCCCTGGCAGAGGGGGACATGGAGAGAGTCAACTGGCTGATGGGCCGCCCTTTCAGCCTCCACGGGCGGGTAATTCACGGCAAAGGCCGCGGCGCCGGTCTGGGATTCCCCACTGTGAACCTGGACATCCTGCCCGGCCAGGCAGTACCCAGCGACGGGGTTTACGCCACCCGGGCTTATGTCGGCGGGCGGACCTTTCCTTCCGTGACGAATGTAGGCACCAATCCCACCTTCGGAGACGCCGAACGTGCGGTGGAGTCCTATCTTCTGGACTTTCATGATAATCTTTACGATTGTGTAGTTAAAATTGATTTTATCCACAAACTGCGGGGTGAAATCAAATTTGAGAGCGCCGAAGAGCTGGTTAAGCAGATCGGCATGGATATCCGGCAGACCAAAGCGATTCTAAACTATGAGGCTACAGCAAAACATGGATAGTGAAAAGGTAAGAATTCCCACTGACAAAGAATTGGACTACTTGCTCCGCCGGGGAGTGTCCGAGGTCATAGTCAAAGAGGAACTGATAAGCTTGCTTAAGTCCGGTAAGAAACTCCGCTTGAAGGAAGGGTTCGACCCCAGCCGCCCGGATATTCATCTGGGCCATATGGTAGGCCTTCGTAAACTGCGGCAGCTCCAGGAGCTGGGCCACCAGGTTATCCTGATTGTCGGCGATTGGACCGCCCAGATAGGCGACCCCAGCGGGGTTAACGTCACCCGCCCGATTCTCACCGCCGAAGAGGTCCGAGAGAATGCTGAAACCTATATGGAGCAGCTCTTCTGGGTGGTGGATAAGAAGAAAACCGAAGTCAAATGGCAAAGCGAGTGGTTCGGCAAATTCAACCTCAAGGATGTCATCCAGTTGACCAGCAAATTTACCATTGCCCAGTTCCTGGCCCGCGACGATTTCGCCAAACGTTATGCCGAAGGCCGGCCGATAACTATCACCGAATTCCTCTATCCCTTGCTCCAGGCCTATGATTCAGTAGCCATCCAGTCGGATGTGGAATTCGGCGGCGGTGACCAGAAGTTTAATCTGCTGGTTGGCCGTGAACTCCAGTCTATGATCGGCCAGCGGCCGCAGCAAACTTTTATGACTCCCCTGCTTGTCGGCACCGATGGTTATCACAAGATGAGCAAAAGCCTGGGCAACTATATCGGGGTTTCGGAGCCGCCGAACCAGATGTACGGCAAGATCATGTCCGTGCCGGATACGCTGATAGTGAACTATTTTGAGCTACTGACAGATGTACCTGATGAAGAGCTCGCAGAGTTTAAGGGAAGCCTGGAAAACCAGTCCGTCAACCCCATGAACCTGAAAAAGCGGCTGGCTTACGAGATCGTAGGTCAGCTTCACGGCAGGGAAGCCGCCCGACAGGCTGAGGAAGAATTTACCAAGGTCTTCCAGAAACGCGAGGCCCCGGAGGAGATCCAGGAGGTGGCCGCCTCCTTCCGCGAGTTCAGCATCGAGGGATCGGGCATCGACCTCAGCAAACTGCTGGCCGCTACCGCTCAGGCAAAAAGCCGCAGCGAGGCCAACCGCCTGATCAGCCAGGGCGCCGTTAGCGTGGATGGAGAAAAAGTGCTAGATGCCAAATATTCCTTGAAAAGCGGCAGTGTTATCAGATTGGGCAAGCACCGCTTTGTCAGGATTATCAATACCGACCCCTAAATTTTAATATTTTAAGGAGAAGAACAAATGGCGCAGTTACGCATTCCCGGGCCTACCCCTTTGCCACCCGCAGTTTTGCAGAGTATGACCAAGCAAATGATCAACCATCGTGCCGCGGAATTTCACCAGATGATGACCGATATTACCGCCAAACTCAAACAAATTTACCAGACCAAAAACGATCTTTATATCCTCACCGGTTCAGGTACCGGAGGCATGGAAGCCGCGATTGTCAATATACTCTCTCCGGGCGATAAGGTCCTGGCAGTCTCGATCGGCAACTTCGGCAACCGGTTTGCTAACATTGCCCAGACCTTCGGCGCCAACGTTGTGAAATTGAACTTTGAAATGGGTAAAGCCGCCGAGCCGGATGCTGTCCGAGGGGCCCTCCAGAAGAATCCGGATGTCAAAGCGGTTTTAATTACCCATAATGAGACCTCCACCGGTATCACCAATGATTTGGCCACCCTGGCCAGGGTAGTCAAGGAATTTGATAAATTATTGATTGCGGATTGTGTCAGCAGCATGGGTTCCATCAATTGCCCGGTTGATGAATGGAAGCTGGATGTAGCCGTCTCCGGCTCCCAGAAGGGTTGGATGGCTCCCCCCGGGCTGGCGTTTGTCAGCGTCAGTCCCAAAGCCTGGGAATTTTTTAATCAGGCT